>NZ_JAOVQN010000035.1:0-33467 GCF_025673445.1 Ruegeria marisflavi | reverse complement strand
CGGACACAGGACTGTACTGACCAGCCGCGCAATCAGAGCATTTTTTCCTTGCAAAGCAGACGTCATACACACAGGACTTTTCTGTCTGTCGCTTATGCAGCAATATTTACATTTTCTCGGTCATCAAGTTTCCAAGACAATCGCGGCAATGCAGCGCAAACTTCTCAACCGGACGCTCGTAGCCTCCCAAATCGTCAAAACCTGATCTGGTCGTTCTCTGCGCCTTCGGCCACAAGCCTGCCACTTCCAATTCCGTCTGCAATCTATTCCGGTAATCCCGCCTGAATCATAGCCCTCCGAAAACGTTCCAAGTCCCGTTCGGACCAGCCGCCCTGACGTTGCTTTGAGATACGGAAATTTGGGTTCTGCTCCAGAACTCGGCGTACGGTTTCGCGCGCCTCTTCCATGCGCCCGCCGAGGACGTAGCAGATGGCCATACGTGTCAGCACCCAGACCTTGGGTCTGGTGCGCCGCTTGAAGGCTTCGATGGCATCATCATAACGTTCAGCCGCCAAGAACGCGTCCCCTAGCGAGAGCCAGTACCACTCCGGATGGAAGGGATTCAAAGTCATAGCTTCACGAACCTCGTTCAGGCCTTCCTCGTGATGGCCAAAGCTGGCGATTGCCGATCCGTAGGATGCCTTTGCGTTGGCGTCGTTGGGGTTTAGCGCAAGTGCCCGCTCCAGCTGGCGCCTTTCATCCTCGAATTCACGCAAATAGCTGTGAACGGAGGCAAGAAGCCAGTGGATCCTGCCGTCGTACGGATCGTTAGCCAGAGCCTGATCGATGCGCACCTTGCAATCCAGCAGGAGCGACCGCGGCGCAGCGTCATAGTCGTTTATCACAACTTCTGTGAATGCGAGGTACGCTTGCGCCAGCGCATAGTCGGGGTCAAGCTCCAGCGCCTGCCGGAAAAGTGCCAGTGCCTTGTTGTTGTCATCGGCCGCGTAGCCGCGCAGGTGTTTGATCCCCCGCATAGTGCAGCCATAGGCTGCCATGGTCGGTTTTGTCTTGCCACCCGCTAGGACGGTGCTTTCTGCCCTGTTCTCGAGCGTCGCAATGATGGCCCTTGTGATCTGCTCCGGAATGCCAGGCGCTTCACCGAAGGCACATTCGAACACGTCGCTCCAAGTTTGGGTGCGGCTCGTGCTGTCGATGAGACGTAGAGTGGCGCGCAAACGCGACGGCGTGGCCTGGAGGCTACCTTGCACCAAAAGTGCTGCGCCGAGGCGCCTGCCGATCTCCAACGTATCCGCCGTGTTCGCGGCAACATTCGCCGCGGAGTAGCGGTCAATGACCACCAGCGATCGAAACCTGCCCAATCCTGTCGAGATGTCCTCGGCCAACCCCTCACACAGGAATCCAAGGCTTTCGTCCCCCGTCAGGTTGACCAGTGGAAGGACGGCAACCGATGGCTTGTCATGTGCCACCTCGACTGCCATCACCCTGTCTGGTCCAGGAACGGCCGGTGTTCCCGTCAATATGTCTCTGTAGAGGCTCTCGGTTTCGGGGTCCGGTTCCGCTGCTAGGTCATCACGCAAGGCCTCCCGGCAGGTTGCATATATCTTCAGGGCCATCACCCGCTCGCCTCTGGCATCCAAAAGACGCATCACTGCCCGGCAAACGGGCTCAAGCAGAGGATCCTGCCTCAGGAGTCGGCGGCCCAACTCCAACGCCGCGTCGGCCTCTTCGGCAGTCACATCGGAATTTGGTGCGGCGCAGACCAGTTGTTCAGCCAGTCCGCTTAGCCGTTGCCGTTCCTGCGCCACCCAATGCTCGAATTCCGGCGTTGACGTGTCCATGTCCTGCAGGAAAGGACCCCGAAAAAGTCCTGCCATTGCAGGTTCGGGACTGCCCTCTGAAAATTTAACGACATCGATGCTCAGGTCAGGACTCGAGAGACCGATACTAACCCTGTCGCTTTCTACCGGATCGAGGCCGATGGACCGGAAAGCTTTGCGCAGCGCTGCAAGCGATTGGCGCAGACTGTCGCGGGCCTGGGCGTCGGCACGATCCGCCCAGAGCAGATTGGCGAGCATCTCGCGCGAATGGCGCTTTCCGTGATGTGTCGCCAGATAGGCCAGAAGCTGTCTGTCCTTGCGGGTTGGCAGCGGCAATTCCGCGCCCCCCTCAACGGTCAGGGACCACCCACCCAGCAGATTGAGTTGACATCGCGGCACGGCTGTTTCCTTGGCCTCGCGGCAGTACATATCGATTTCACAGTGAATTCACGATGCGGGCCATTTGCAAAGGCTTTGTTTGCGAGGCGTTCACGCGGCGCCACTCGGTCAATTCACGAAGAGGTTCCAGAATCGAAGGTAGAAACACACACCCCGGCCAGGAGCCAGAAAATGAAAGCCCTTCTCGCATGGATCACTTCTTCGGTCTCCTCTGTCATATCGACTAGCTCACAGCGGGGCCCCCGCAGTGAGGACCCTTATGTCAAAATCTCCCGATCTGATGCTTGTTGGGAGGAGGCGCTGATGGCCGCTATGTATGATGAAAATGCGCGCTCCTTCCTTGATTTTATGGGGCCACGCGGGAGATGAACAACGCCTTCACTCTGGCCACTAATGACGAACCAGTCGAGGCGATGTCACTCACGGCGGACCTTGTCGCGCTGTGCTATCGCGAGATTGTCGAACCAGAAAGCGATCCCGCCATGGTCCGTTTCGAGGAGCCAGACTTTGACAGGGCCGCAAGCGACGTTCTGGAACGACTCGGCTCTGGCCCGATCTGGGTTTTCGCTTATGGATCATTGATCTGGAAACCGGCCGCTGACGTTGCTGAAACGCGTTTGAGCACAGCTTTTGGCTGGCACCGCGCGTTCTGCCTCGAAATGCAACGATGGCGGGGAACGCCGGAGCAGCCCGGCTTGATGATGGCGCTGCGCAAGGGGGGAGAGTGCACCGGTATCGCCCAACGCATAGAGGACGACGATCGCCACCAAACCATGGTCAAACTTCTGCGGCGTGAAATCGGGGGGCCGATGGGATACGCGGCACTGCGGCTAATCGATCTTCACTCTGAACAAGGGCCTCTTCGCACCTTGTGCTTCTATGCCGATCCCCCTGAAGTTGCAGACGTGCCGGAACTGCCTATCTCTCGAGTGGCAGCGGTGCTTGCGCGGGCCTGTGGACATGCAGGCTCGTGCGCGGAATACCTTTTCAAAACTGTCTGTGCCTTGGAATCCGCCAGTATTCGAGATGCATACCTTTGGAACTTGCAGGCTCAGGTCGCCAAGGAAATCAAAAGGCTGCACTTTGGCGTCTCGCATTCACACCAAGCTGGGTCCGCGTGCGACGCGGGCTGAGAACGCAGGGCGGACGACACAAACCGTTTCTCCAACCTTTATGGTTGGTTTGCCAGAATAAACTGGTCTGCCAATCTTCTCGCTGAGAATTTTAGTGCGAGTTGTCTCCTGAAAAAGCGACTTTGTCGACTGCCGGAAGCACTTCTGCCGCTCAGCCATTTTGGTCACGTCCGTCAAGGTGGTGTAATTTCCCGGATGGCCTGAGGGCATGATCAGGCGGCTTTCGTTGTTATGCTGAGAATGGGGTCGATCTCCTCCTTGTCGATCTGAGCGAAGGCTTCGACCATCATGTAGCGGCTTGCGGTCTGCCATTCGTCGTTCTGCTCGAACAGCACGGCGCCGATCAGGCGCATGATTGAGGCCTCGTTCGGGAAGATGCCGACGACATCGGCGCGCCGCTTCACCTCCTTGTTCAGGCGTTCGATCGGGTTGGTCGAGTGCAACTTGGTCCGGTGCTGTCGCGGGAAGGACATGTAGGCCAGCACGTCGTGCTCGCTGACGTCCATGAGATCGGCCAGCTTGGGCCAACGCGGACGGAGTTGTTCGGCGACCTTGCGCCAGGTTTCGCCGGCATGGGCGCGGTCGGGTTGGTCGAAAGCCTGGCGGATCGCCGCGGCGATGACGGTGTGCTGGCCGCGCGAGACGTGCGCCAGCGCATTCCTCATCCAGTGAACGCGGCAACGCTGCCAGGTGGCTTCAAAGACCCGGGCGATTGCGGCCTTGAGGCCGGTATGGGCGTCGCTGATCACCAGCCTGACGCCACCCAGGCCGCGGGCGCGCAGGGATCGCAGGAACTCGGTCCAGAAGGTCTCGGCTTCGGATGGGCCGATACCCAGGCCGATGATTTCTCTGCGTCCCTCGGTGTTGGCTGCCACGGCGATTATCGCCGCGACCGGCACGATGCGGCCGCCCTGGCGGACCTTCAGGTAGGTAGCGTCAAGCCAGAGATAGGGCCAATCGCCGGTCAGCGGTCGGTTCAGGAACTCGCCAACGCGCTCATCGATGTCTTTGCACAGCTTGGACACCGTGCTCTTGGAGATGCCTGACAACCCCATGGCCTGCACCAGATCATCGACACGACGGGTGGAGACGCCGCCGATCCACGCCTCCTGGATCACCGCGACGAGGGCCTGCTCCGAGGTCTTTCGGGCTTCCAGGAAGCCGGGGAAGTAGCTGCCCTGCCGCAGCTTCGGCACCCGTAGGTTCAACGTGCCCAAACGGGTATCGAGAGCGCGCTCTCGATACTTGACCTAGGCATGGTCCCGGTTGTTCCGCCAAAGGCGAACCGGCTGATCAAATGGGATTACGATCGGACCATCTACAAGCGGCGCAACGAGGTTGAACGCCTGTTTCGAAGGCTGAAAGGATACCAGCGCATCTTCTCAAGGTTCGAAAAGCTGGACGTCATGTACCGCGCTTTCCTGAATTTCGCCCTAATCGTCGATATGATTAAGTGTTAACAGGCCCTAGTAATATAACCGAACTTTCCATCGATGGCATGACCTGCGCATCTTGCGTTGGCCGGGTCGAGCGCGCGCTTCAGGCCGTTCCTGATGTCACTTCTGCCAATGTGAACCTTGCAACAGAGCAGGCAACGGCGGAGGGCACCGCCGATGTCGCCGCACTGATCGCCGCCGTGGCCGAGACCGGCTACACCGCGCATGAAGTCGCGCAGGATGCCAGCGAAGACGAGGCCAAAGCTGCCCGCAAGGATGCCGAGCAGGCGCTTCTGAAGCGCGATCTCGGGCTGGCGGCTGCCTTCGCCTTGCCGGTCTTCGTGCTGGAGATGGGCAGCCATGTCATTCCCGGGATGCATGCGCTGATCGGCTCGACGATCGGGCACGGAACGAGCTGGCTTCTGCAGTTCGCGCTGACTACGTTCGTGCTCGCCTTGCCGGGGATGCGTTTCCACACCAAGGGCATTCCAGCGCTCCTGCGCGGCGCACCCGACATGAACAGCCTCGTCGCAGTCGGTACGCTCGCTGCCTATCTCTATTCCGTCGTGGCAACCTTCGCGCCGGACGTGCTGCCCAAGGGCACAGTCAAAGGGTTATTGCTCTGGGTCATGCTCGGGCCTCCACCTAGGTATCCCTACTACGAGTCTCTGGCGCGGTTCTTTAGTTAAGGTACCTCCTTAGCTTCAAGCGTCATCGGACCATAGAGATAACCGCTTCGAACTCGCGGCACTTGCCACGGTGCATAAGAGCCAAGGTCGATCTGTAGATACCGTCTACGTCGACACCGCTACCGTTCTTCGCAAGCCCCAGGCCTCGAACCATCCGGCGGGCATACAACTGCTTTCCTTGCTGAACTCTCAGGCTTGGGTGAGGCCTTACTTCCGGAAGAACTCGAGCGCTAAAGGTGCTTGCACGTGCCGCGCGCACCTTTGTGTATAGAGCCGTAGTTACCGCCGCCCTGTACAGCAATGTTTACCGTGAACTGACCGTCGGTTGTCCTTAGCGTGCCTCGATATGTGACCCAAAAGCCGTCACTCTTGTGCCGAAAGGAAAATCCCCAGTTCAGCTTGACGTAGGTGGCCGAGCGCCTCTCGAACTGGGCTCGAACAGGTTCGCCGATAAATTCCTTATCAAGAACAGTTCCTCTTCCCGTCTTATTGTCGATCTTGAAGATGAGCGTCTTTCCAACAAAGTCTCCGCGCATTGTACAGTGATACTCATCTGCGGAGGCCGAGGTGGCTGAAAGGAAAAGGAAAAATATGAAGCTGACAAGTCGAAACATAGCGTTCTCCCTACAACTGGAGACATTGTCCTTGGATTTCGGAGAGGCACCTTGATTCATATCAATCGGCCATTGTCGGAGAATTCGAATCCAAACAAGCAAAGGCTTTTTCGAACAATTGTGGCATCCACCCCATCCCCCCCCTTTCTTTTTCCCCCTCCATCCCATCCCTGAACTCCCTCCACAGGGTTCCCTCATACTCTCCCTCAGTCAGTCTGATCATTACTGATACCTATTCCCCTACCCGCCCCGTGACCAACGCGACCGCCGATCCGTTCCTCGACTGACGCACCGGTAACGCACAATCCCCATAGCTGCGACAGCCGCCCGCGCTTTCCTCCTTGTCAGATTTGTCGCCACTGCAGCTCCGCTGACAGCAGCAACAAACCATGGACTTTCCGGACATCTGACGGAATGACTCAGATGTCTCAGAAGAGCCCTTCCAGGACGTTCATGATCTTCGCAGAATCCGTAGCGTACGTCGGACACCGGCCATTCTCTGCGACCGCGAGAAGCCCGAGTCGAAACGGCGAAAGCGGACCTTCAAATAGGGCTGGCAAGCCCAAAACTGAACCGGACCTTCGCTGCGCCGGTTTCGAGCGTCTCACATGCGGACTTTCCAGACCTCCGACTGATCGGTTTCAACTGGTGCGAACGGCCCGTAGCGGTCATTGGCAGCAGTGTCCCAATGCCGCGCTCGCAGCCCACATTTCGGACCTTCGCTGCGCGCGAAAAGCCGGAAATCTGCCATAGCAAGACCGACCGGCCTCTGTAGTCCTACGGATTTCAAAACTACGCCGAAAGGTTATGCTGGTCTCGAATTCGTGATGCCTGACAAGGCATCGCTTGCACCGGAACCGGAAACTTGTCAGGCAGAACGCGATCATCACGAGACATCCTGCGCCGACCCATTGCCAAGGGGATCGCCTGGGCGCTCGTTTGCGTGCTGGTGTTCGGCCTCCTCGCCGGTTTCGAGCGCAACGCGCGGCTGACCGACCTGACGGCGGAGAGTGATCGCCTTCACGCGGTCGCCTCGCAACGCGTGGACCAGCACGACGCACATCTGACGGCCCTGTCGGCCATTGCGGTGGCTGGAGCGGAGCAGCGTCCCGACCTCTTCCGCGAGGTTGCCGGCGCGATCATGCGGTTCTACCCTCGCATCATCGGTATTTCTCTCGTGCCGCTCGACGGGGACGACGGCGAGCTGGAGATCGGGGTCCGCGAGGCCGATCTCCGGGAGCTCATCCGCGCCGCCGCCGACCGTTCGACCGGTACCCCGGTGCTGGTCCGCTATCCCTCCGACCGCCCGGCCTACCTGATCGTCAAGCGAAGCCCTAATTCGGAGGCGGCGCGTTACGGACTCGGCCTCGTGATCGACGCTGCGGCGCTGCTTCACGGCGACTCCGACTATTGGACGCGGGCCGAGGCGACGCGCTGGCTGGCACTTCCCGACGGCACCGCGCTGATCGGTGTCGCCGGAGACTTGTACGCGCCGCATTTTTCCCGCGCCCTTTCGAGTGACACGCAGCCGCTTGAACTGAAGACGGCGATCCGCATGACGATTTCGGACATCCTGCCTCCGGGCCGGGTGGCCTTCGTTATGGCCGTGATCGCATTGGGTGCCATGGCGCTGCGCGTGATCGGTCGGCAACGCGTCAAGGTCCGCGCCGCGGAGGCGCGCGCTGAACTCAGCGGTCTCGAGACCCGTCTTAGCCATGCGTCCCGGGTCAACGCGCTCGGCGAGATGGCCAGTGGCATGGCGCATGAACTGACCCAGCCTCTAACGGCGATCCTGGCGCAAGCACAGGCGGCCCGACACCTGGCCGCACGAGGCGACATGAACCGCGTCGCGGAGATTCTCGAGGATGTTGTCGGACAGACGCGGCGCGCAGGAGCTATTCTGGAGCGCTTGCGGACGTGGACGCGGCCGCGGGAACGCAATGCGGAATCCATCGATCTCAGGGACTGCATCCGCGTGGCGGAAACACTGCTTGCGGGACAGGCCCAGGAGCTTGGTGCCCGCCTCACTCTGACGCTACCGCCCACGCCTCTGACGGTCGAGGGCGATCGCGTGGAACTGGAGCAGGTCCTGTTCAACCTGATACGAAACGCGCTCGATGCGGTCGCCGAGAGTGCCGGGGCGCGGGAGGTTGCGATTGAGGCGTCGCGCGACGGCGCGATGGCGGTGATCGACGTGAGCGACACCGGGCCCGGCATTCGGCCGGATGTGCGGGACCGGCTGTTCACCCCTTTTTTCACGACACGGGAGAGCGGAACGGGCCTCGGTCTGGCGCTCAGCCATCGCCTGGTCGAGAGAGCCGGCGGCGATCTGACAGTGGTCGAGGCCCGCGAGGGCGCCCGGTTCAGGATCAGCCTGCCGCTGGCGCGCACCACTAGGAGGGCAGCGGAATGACCGCGCAGGTTTATCTTGTCGACGACGATGCAGCGGTGCGCGACGCGCTCTCGCTGCTTCTGTCGACGGTCGGGATGGAAGTCTTGGCCTTTCCCGGCCCCGAGAACTTCCTGTCAGCCCTGCCGAAGCTCGATCCAGGCTGTCTGATCCTCGATATCCGGATGCCCGCGATCTCGGGTTTGAAACTGCAGGAACGCCTGACCGCGAGCGGCGTGGCTTGGCCGACCGTAGTGATTTCGGGGCATGGCGATATTGAAGCCTGCCGAAAGGCGTTTCGGAACGGGGCCATCGACTTCCTGTCGAAACCAGTCGACGAACAGGATCTCATCGACGCCATTCAGCGAGGGCAGGCGGCGCTCGGCCGTGCCGCCGAAGCCGACGCCGAGCGCCGAGAAACGATGGCGCTGCTGTCCGGGCTGACGCCGCGCGAGCGGGAAGTCCTGTCGCTCGTGGCGCGCGGCTTCGCGACCCGCGACATCGCGGGAGCACTCGACGTCTCGCCCCGAACAGTGGAAAGCCACCGCGCGGCCATCGGTGCCAAGCTCGGCACAACTTCGCCGGCCGAGATGACACGTCTGTGGATCGAGGCCGAGAGCACACCGTAGTTCTACGGACATGTCGGGCCGACCTACGAATGGGGCGCGCGCGCGCGATAGCGTAGGTGTCTCCTTGTCAAAAGCAATGGAGAACCGACATGCTCAGAACAACCGCCCTACTCGCCGCCCTCGCAGCTCCCGTGGCCGCTACGGCGCAGGACCTGCCGACCAGCCCCTATCTGCCGCTC
The DNA here is from genome assembly GCF_025673445.1 of Ruegeria marisflavi. Classification (NCBI taxonomy): domain Bacteria; kingdom Pseudomonadati; phylum Pseudomonadota; class Alphaproteobacteria; order Rhodobacterales; family Roseobacteraceae; genus Ruegeria; species Ruegeria marisflavi. The sequence continues at coordinate 24,218 of NZ_JAOVQN010000035.1, read as the reverse complement.
GCCATGGCGAGTGACGCGGCGAGTGCGGCTCTGGAGAACTGTGCGACACAAGGCCACAATGTCAGCGTTGCGATCGTCGCCCGCGACGGCAACACCAAGGTACTTCTGAAAGCCGACAATTCTGGCGCGCACACCGCGTCGAGCGCGACGGGCAAGGCCTTCACCTCGGCCGGACTCGGTCGGGACACCGCCGGGCTCGCCGAGTTCATCTCCGGCAACACTCAGAACAATGGTCTGCGCGACATGGACACGCGCCTCGTGATTCAGGCCGGCGGCTTGCCTATCCGGATCGGCGGCGCGCTCGTGGGCGGCATCGGCGTCGGCGGCGCACCCTCGGGTGCGATCGACGCGGATTGCGCCCGTGTCGGCCTCGATGTGATCGGCGCGGAATGAATCGGACGGGGCCGCGCGTCAGGCGCGGCCCTTCCTCAAGTACGTCATCAAGGAAGGGAATACCCATGCGCTGTCTTACCCTAATTGCTCTTCTCGTCGGACTTGCGGGTCCGGTCGCGGCACAATCCGCCCCTTCGCCGAGCGAAATCGCCGCGTATGATGGCCTCTTCCGCGCTGCGCTTGAAGGCGATGTCGCGCTGATCGCTCAGCAGGTTGCGGAAGGCGCTGACGTCAATGCCCGCGATTCCCGGGGCCGGACGCCTGTGCATGTTGCCGCTTTTGCCTCGGAGGATGACGCGCTGCGCGCGCTGGCCGGAGTCGGCGCCGACATGAATGCGCTCGAAGACCAGGCTTATGACGTCGTGACGATCGCCGCGGTGGCAGACGATCCCGAACTGATGTCCCTCGCTATCGAGTTGGGCAACGATCCGGGTCTCGTAACGAGCCCCTATCTCGGAACCGCGCTGATCGCCGCAGCACATCTCGGCCATGCCGAGGTGGTGCGGCGTCTGATCGCTGCGGGCGCGCCGCTCGACCATATAAACAACCTGCATTGGACGGCCGTCATGGAAGCCGTGGTACTGGGCGATGGTGGTCCAAATCATCAGGCGGTGCTCGACGCGCTCCTCGCAGCCGGTGCCGACCGCGCGCTAGCCGATCGCGATGGTGTCACACCCCTTCAGCATGCCGAGGTGAGAGGGTTCAAGGAAATGGCCGAACGTCTCCGAAGGAAAGACTGATCCGCTCATTTGGGAAAGTCTGTGACTTTGCTCTCCCAGCGTGCCCGTTTGGTCCTGTCATGTGTGGACGTATGTGGACCACGGGCCGCCGCGGGTCAGGCCACAGCCTGCCCGAAGCCGCCTGCCTTGGCGAGCGGCGCCGCGTAGGCTCCCAGTTTCGAAGTCCGATATCCCATGCCGACCACCGCTTCGGCCAGACGTACCGCAGCTGTCACCCCGTCAATAACCAGTACCCCGGTCTCGGCGCTGAGCCGGTTGCACAGATCGGTCATCCCGGCACAGCCCAGCACGATGGCCTCGGCCCCGTCCTCGCGCCTTGCCAGGGCAATCTCGGCGGCCAGCAGCTGCGCCGTCTGCTCCGGGTTCTCCTCGACCGCCAGCACCGGCATGTCGATGGACCGCACCCGGCGGCAGCGCCGCCCGGCACCATATGCCTCGACCAGATCCTCGATGATCGGGATTGACCGCGGCAGCGTGGTCACCACCGAGAACCGGCTGCTGAGCAATAGCGCCACCCTCACCGAAGCCTCGCAGATGCCGATCACCGGCTTTTCGGCCACTTCCCGCGCGGCGGCGATGCCGGGATCGTCGAAACAGGCAATGACATGGGCATCGGCACCGCGCGCCTCGGCGGCGCGGATCTCTTCCAGCATCAGCGGCACCGAAACCGCCTCGTCGGTATAGCCCTCGATCGAGGAAGGGGCACCGGTGGCACTGGTCACGTCGAGCGTGGTGCCCGCAGAGGCATAGCGCGCCGCGACTAGGCCGATCTGCTCGGTCATGCCTGCGCTGGAATTCGGATTGACTATATGAATGCGCATCACCGCGGCTCCATGGCTTTCAGCGGTACTTGCGCCACTTCCCGCGCCACCAACTCCACCGATTTCTTCAACTCGAACTGGCGGTCGCTGACGATGTAGTTATCGGCATGCAGCCGGGCGATGGGCTGATAGACCGACGGGTCGACGTAGCGTCCCGCGGCGTCCAGGCAATCGTCGCGCACATGCATCTCAACCACCTCGCCGATAACGATGGCCCGTCCCGGATAGTCGATGATCCGCTCGATCCGGCATTCCATCGCGCAGGGTGTGCGAGCGATGCGCGACGCGTCGATCTGGCGGCAGGGCGCCGCCTCCAGCCCCGCAAAATCAAGCTCGTCGACATCCGCCGCAAAATTGACGCCGCACAGGATCATCTGGTCGGCCAGCGCCATGTCGACCATGTTCACGCAGAACTGGCCGGTGCGGCGGATATTGCCGATGGTGTCCTTTTCGCTGCCATCGGGCCGGGCGCTGAAGCCCACGATTACCAGCGGCGGCTCATGCGCGAAGACATTGAAAAAGCTCATCGGTGCGGCATTGTTGTGCCCGACTTCGGCGCGGGTGGTGATCAGCGCGATGGGCCGCGGGCCGATGAAATTGGTGAGCAGCCGGTAACGGTCGGCGGGCGGTAGCTCGGTGAAATCAAATTGCATCATACGGCCTCGCTCACCGGTGTTTCCTGCGCGCGCCCTTCCTCGACGGCATGGCATCGCACCGTTGCCTCGCCGACCGAGAGAAGTTCGGGTAGGTCACGGCCGCATTTTTCATTGGCTAGCGGGCAACGCGGGTGAAAGGCACAGCCCGGCGGTGGATCGAGCGGGCTTGGCGGCTCGCCCGATTGCAGCGCCCGGTCGCGGTGGGGGGCGTGAATATCGGGGATCGTGCCCAGAAGCAGCCGCGAATAGGGATGCTGCGGCGCGTTGAAGAGGTTTTCTGCCGGCGCCATCTCGACGATCCGGCCCAGATACATCACCGCAATCGTGTCGGACATGTGCCGCACCACGCTCAGGTCGTGACTGATGAAGAGATAGGTCAGTCGCAGCTGCTGTTGCAGCCGACGCATCAGATTGAGGATCTGAGCCTGCACCGACACGTCGAGCGCCGAGGTGGGCTCGTCGCAGACCAGCAGTTCGGGTTCCGAGGCCAGCGCCCGGGCAATCGAGATACGCTGGCGCTGGCCGCCGGAAAACTCGTGCGGATATTTGCGCGCGTCGTCGGCGGCAAGTCCGACCGTGCTCAGTAACTCCTCCACCCGCTTGCGGGTTTCGGCCTCATTGTCGCGCAGCTTCATCTCGCGGATCGGTTCGGCGATGATATCGCCCACACGCCAGCGCGGGTTGAGGCTGGAATGCGGGTCCTGGAAGATCATCTGCACCCGCACCGGTTTGCCCCCGGACCCGGCGCCGATGTGGATATCGCCCGCGGTTGTTGCATAAAGCCCGGTGACCAGCCGCGCGACGGTGGACTTGCCGCAACCGGATTCGCCAACGATGCTCAAGCAACTGCCACGCGGCACGGTGAAGCTCACATCGTCGACCGCCTTGACGAAAAGCTTCGGCTTGCGTTCGAGCATGCGGTTCAACCACGGCGCGGATACGTCGAATTCCTTCGAGGCGTGGCTGACGGTCAGGATTGGCGATTGTGTGGTCATTCGGTGCCTCCGTCATGCAGGAAACAGGCGGCCTGGTTGCGGCCCGCCGGGGCCAACATTGGGTTCTCCCGGCGGCAGCGCGGGCCCGCCATCGGGCAGCGTGGGTTGAAGGCACAGCCCTCGGGCCGGGCATTCAGCCGGGGCATTGCCCCGTCGATCTGGGTCAGCGTCTCGACCCGTTCATGCAAGCTCGGGATCGCCGCCATCAGGCCCTTGGTATAGGGGTGCTGGGCATCGTGGATCACATCTTCGACCCGGCCGGTCTCGACCATGCGGCCGGAATACATCACCGCCACCCTATCGGCGGTTTCGGCGATCACCCCCATGTCATGCGTCACCAGCATCACCCCGGTGCGATGCTCCTTGCAGAGCCGCCGCAGGAGCGCGGTGATCTGCGCCTGGATCGACACGTCGAGCGCCGTTGTCGGCTCGTCGGCGATGATCAGCGCCGGTTCGGCGGCAAGGGCCAGCGCGATCACCACGCGCTGCCGCATGCCGCCGGAAAACTGGTGCGGATATTGCGACAACCGCTCGCGTGGCGCCGGAATGCCAACCTCGCGCAAAAGTGTCAGCGCCCGATCGCGCGCCGCCTCCTTCGACAGGCTGCTATGCAGGCGAATGGTCTCGACCAGTTGCGCGCCGATGGTGAAAAGCGGGTTGAGTGCGGTCAGAGGGTCCTGAAAGATCGCGCCCATTTCGCGGCCACGCACCTTGGTCAGTTGCTCTTCGCTCAGCGTGTCGATCCGACGCCCGGCGACATGGATCTCGCCGCCCGCAATTCGCCCCGGCGCTTCCAGCAATCCCAGAACCGCCAGCCCGGTGATGGATTTCCCGGCCCCGGATTCACCCACCACGCCCAGTATCTCGCCGGGTGCAATCCGCATCGAGACATTGTCGATTGCGGTCAGAACCCCGCGTCTGGTGGGAAACTCGACCGTCAGGTTCAACACCTCGAGTACCGCCTCGGCGCCGGTCATGGCGGCGTCCGGGGCAGGATCGGGCGGCGAAACGGCTTGCATCATCATGGCGGGCTCCTTCACGACTGTGTCCCTTCCATCGGCGGATAGGTCGGCGGGAAAATCTCGGCGAGTGGCGGATGCCCGGCGGTGCGGTCGGGGTATTTCGCCACCATGCCGTCGAACTGCGTCTGGGCGCGGCGGCGGGCCTCAGCCATGTTGATCCCGGCCACTTCGCCATCGCGCATGGCGAGCCGCCCGTCGACGATGGTGGCGCGCGTCACTCGTCCGCTGCCGCCGAGGATCAGCGTCTGCACCGGGTCGATGGCGGGCGCCATCGCGGCATCGCTCAGGTCGAACACGGCGATGTCGGCCTTGGCGCCTGCACGCAGCACGCCGATGTCGCTGCGGCCCAGTGCCCGGGCACCGCCAAGCGTGGCGGCATCGAAGAAATCGGCCGAGGTGCAGGCGGTGATATCGCCTTCGACCATCCGGCACATCATCATCCCTACCGCCAGATTCAGCACCATGTCGGGCGGGGCGGTATCGGTGCCCATGGCAACGGAAACGCCCATGTCCTTCAGCTTGCGGAACGACCGCAAGGCACCGCCGTGGCGGGCGCTGACCAACGGGCAATGTACCACCGTAGCTCCGGCATCGGCATAACGCTTCAGATCGTCTTCGGTCGCCACGGTGGCATGTGGCGCCAGCAGGCGAGGCGACAAGAGCCCCATATCGCCAAGCCAGCGCGGCGCCGTTTTGCCATGCAGCGCCTGCACCGTGGCCAGTTCCATCGCGCCCTGCGCCATATGCAGCCGCACCGGGCACTCCAGATCGTCGGCCGCCTGCATGGTGCGCCGCAACAGCGCCTCGGTGCAGGTTTCCACCCGGTCGGGCGCGAGCATCGGGTGGATCAGGTCGTGACCCTGCCAGCGGCGGGCGAAGGCGATGGCATCATCGAGCCCGGCAAGCCCGCGCGCCTCGTCAAACTCGGCGACCATCCGGCCATCGGTTTCCACCACCATGCCGCCGCTACGATAGGCCGGGCCAAGCCAGACCCGCAGACCAAGCTCCTGCGCAGCCTCAGCCGAGGCATCGAATTCAGCCACCGTCTCTCCCCAGGCACGGTAGAAAAGCGAGGCAATGGGTGCGGCGCTAGTGATCCCGTTCAGCAGCAACTGGGCAAAGGCGAAGCGCTTCTGGAAGACCAGTTCTTCGGGCGAATACATCTCGTAAGGCCCGCGTTCGACATAGGAGCGCGGCCAGACGCGCCCCTTTTTCTCGGCCGGCCAGTTGTCGTAGGCAAGAAGCGTCGTATCGAGATCGGAAAGAGCATCGAGGTCGACAAACCCAGGCGCCACCAGTCCCTCGCCCATATCATAGCGCGCCGCGACCTCGCCCTCGAAGCGCGGCCCGGCATGGAGCACGGTATTACCTTCGATCACCACTTCGCCATCGCGCACGAGCCGGCGACCGGCAGGGGTATCGACCACGATCCAGCGCGCCGCAAGCGCCCAGCGGCCCGGCGGACGGCTGCCCAGCGTTATGTCGGCAAAGCGGTTCACGGCGCCTCGACCAGCGTTTGGCCATCGCGCGCGGTGACATGCCCGCCCTTGACCACCAGCTTACGCGGCGCGTGGGTGACAACCGCCTGCACCACGGTTTCGCCTTCGACGAGGACGACATCGCCCGGTGCGCCCGCTTCCATCGCCCGGCGCGGCTTGGCCATCGCCTCGGCGCCGCCGCCGGCGCAGATATCGAGCGCGCGTTTCACCTCCTCATCCATCCGTAGGTTGTTGCGCAGCCCGACAAACTTGGCCCGCTCCAACATGTCGCCATTGCCGTAGGGACCCCAGGTATCCTGAATGCCATCGTTGCCGGCGCCGATCTTTATGCCGTGAGCGTCGAGTTCCTTGACCATCGGCGCGGGCGAGGAGGTGGGCGCGGTCGTCATGATCCGCACATCCAGCGCCGCCAGCCGTGCGAGCATGGCATCGACCCGCCGAAAATCCGCCATCCCGAGGCAGAAGGCATGGGAAATCGTCACCAGCCCGGTCATCCCCAGCGCCTCGGCCCGGTCGAGGATCATCTCCATCGAGTAAAGGCCCAGCTCGCCACGTTCGTGCAGGTGAATGTCGATCCCCTTGCCGTGCTTCTCGGCCAGCCCGAAAATCGTGTCGAGATGGCCTTTCGGATCGCGGTCGACCCCGCACGGGTCGAGCCCGCCAACCAGATCGGCGCCCATCGCCATTGCCTGATCCATCAGCTCGGCCGTGCCCTCGCGGATCATCAGGCCGGATTGCGGGAAGGCAACCGTTTCGATCTCGACCACGTCTGCCAGCTTCTCGGCGGTTTCCATCACGCCTTCCAGAGCACGCAACCCGCCTTCGGTGTCGATATCGACATGGCTGCGGATCAGGGTGCCGCCGCGCGCCACTGTCTTCAGCGCGTGGCGCATGGATTGCACATGCGGGTCGATCCCGAGTCGCTTCTTCATCTCGCGCTCGTTCTCGATCATGCGCACAAGGCTGCCGCCGCCGACATCGTTCTTGTACCACGGCCAGCCGATCAGAGATTTGTCGAGGTGGGTATGGGCATCGACCAGCCCTGGAATGGCGATCAGCCCGCCGCCGTCTTCGACCGCCACACCGGGCGCGTCGATGCCCGGTGCGATTTCGGCAATGGCGCCATCGCGTATCAGGATATCGGCGGCATCTCCATCCATGATGCGAACGTTGCGGATCAGAAGCGAAGTCATTCGGTGCATTCCTTTATCGAAGTTTCGGGTTCAGCGCGTCGCGCAGCCAGTCGCCCAGCATGTTGACGGCCACCACCAGAATACAGAGCTGGATCGAGGGGAAGAGCACGATCCACCACGAGCCCGAGAAGAGATACTGGTTGCCCACCCGGATCAGCGTGCCAAGCGACGGCTGGTTCGGCGGCATCCCGACACCGAGGAAGGACAGCGTTGCCTCGATCAGGATGGCGAGGCCGAAATTCAGGGTGGCGGCCACGAACACCGGCGTCAGCGTGTTGGGCAGGATGTGCTTCAGCATCAGTCGCCGGGCCGGGGTGCCCACCAGCCGCGAGGCCTGCACATATTCCTTGCGCCGTTCCACCATGGTCTGGGCCCGCACCACCCGGGCGTATTGCACCCAGGAATAGAGCGCGATAGCCAGCACCAGCACAATCGAGATGCCGGCCTCGCGCAATTCGGGCGGCAACAGGGCCTGCGCCACCGAACTCACCAGAATGGCCACCAGGATGATCGGGATCGACAGCAGCACATCGCCGACCCGCATCAACACGTTGTCGACCCAGCCGCCGTAATAGCCGGCGGTCAACCCGGCCATTACCCCCACCGCCAGCGAAACCACGACCGAGGCCAGCCCGATGAAGATCGAGATCCGTGTGCCATAAAGGATGCCCGAAAGGATATCGCGCCCCTGCACATCGGTGCCGAGGATGAAAGGCATCTGCCCGCCTTCCATCCAGACCGGCGGCAGTTCGGCGTTCCACAGCTCGAGCGAGGCAAGGTCGTAAGGGTTCTGCGGCGAAAGCACTGGCGCGAGGATCGCGGCCAGAATCACCACGATCAGCGCAGTGGCGGCGCCGATCGCGGATTTGGAATTCTTGAAGCTCCACCAGAGATCGCTGTCGAAAAACTGCCGGGTACGGGTTTTCGGCTGTTTGGCCGGTGTGGTTACGGGGGTATCGGTCATTTCTCGGCTCCACGCAGGCGCGGGTCGATCACCGCGTAGGTGATATCGACGATGGTGTTGAGCAGCACGAAGATCAGCGCCACGATGCACAGATAGGCGGCCATGATCGGCACATCGACAAAGGTGACAGCCTGGATGAAGAGCAGCCCCATGCCCGGCCACTGGAACACGGTTTCAGTGACCAGCGCGAAAGCGATCAGCCCGCCGATCTGCATCGCCGTCATAGTCACCACCGGCATCAGGCAGTTGCGCAGCGCGTGGCGGAAATGGATGGCGCGGGCCGGGATACCGCGCGCCCGGGCAAACTTGATGAAATCCGAGCGCAGCACTTCCAGCATCTCGGCCCGCACCAGCCGCATCACCAGCGTGATCTGGAAGAGCGAGAGCGACAGTGCCGGCAGCACGATCGACATGCGGCCCGTATGGGTGAGAAGCCCGGTCGACCACCAGCCGATCTGCACGGTATCGCCGCGCCCGAAGGCCGGGAACCAGCCCAACCAGACCGAGAAGATCAGGATCAACCCGATGCCGACGACGAAACTGGGCAGCGACACCCCGATGATCGAGGTGAACTGCATCGCTTCTGCGTACCATGTCTGGCGCCGGATGGCGGTGATCACCCCCATCGGGATGCCGACCACCAGCGAAATGATCGTCGCCACGATCACCAGCTCGAAGGTGGCCGGGAAGCGCTCGGCGATCATGGCCAGAACATCCTGCTGGTTACGGAAGGAGATGCCGAAATCGCCCTTGGCGGCATTGCCTACGAATGTGCCGAACTGGGCGATAAAGGATTGATCGAGTCCCAGTCGTGTGCGCAGCTCGTCGCGCTGCTCCTGCGTGGCCTGCTCGTTCAGCATCAACTCGACCGGATCGCCGACGAAGCGGAAAATCATGAAGGCGATGAAGCTCACCGACAGCATAACGAAGATCGCATTGGCGAAACGCTTGATCAGAAAGGCCAGCATCGGTGCCCCCTTTGGTGCAGAAGATGCGGGCGGCGCCCAGGCGCTGCCCGCGGTGACATGCGATTACTTGGTGACGTACCAGAGCCGTGGCTTGTTATCGGGGAATTGCGGGAAATCCGCGAACGCCGCCGATACCGCCCAGGCCATCGGCTGCTGGTGCAGCGGCATCATCACGATCTCGTCGCGCGCGATCTTCAGCGCCTCGGTCTCCATCGCCAACCGCTTGTCGCGGTCAAGCTCGATCCCGGCGGCATCGGTCAGCCTGTCGATTTCGGGATAGGACCAGCCGCCCCAGTTGAACACGCCAGCATTGCCTTCCTTGCTGTGCAGCATCTGGATCAGGATCGAATAGGTATCCAGCATCGGCAGCGTCGCCCAGCCGATGGTATAGACATCGGCCTGGCCGTTTGCGCGCTTCGGCGTCTGCTTGGCGGTCGGCCCGATATCGAGTCGCGGCTTCAGCCCCACCCGTGACCACATCGAAGCAATCGCCTGACAGAACTGCTCTTCGTTAACATAGCTTTCATTAGTGCAGACAAAATCGAACTCGAACCCGTCGGGATAACCGGCCTCGGCCAGCAGAGCCTTGGCCTTTTCGACATCGACCGCGACAACCGTATCGAGATCTGCTGAATAGCCCGGGATCGCCGGCGCCACCAGCAGGCCCGCGTTACGCGACTTGCCGCGCATCACCTTGTCGTGGATCAGCTCCATATCGACAGCCATCTGCATGGCCTGACGCACGCGCAGGTCATTCATCGGGTTTTTGCCGCCGGCGATCAGCTCCTCGCGGCGGTTGAAGCCCAGCATGACAGTGCGCAGGTCGGTGCGCTCCAGCACCTTGAGGTTGGACGCGGCAGCCAGGCGCGGCAGATCCTGCACCGGGGCGTTGTCGACAAAATCCACCTCGCCCGACAGCAGCGCCGCAACCCGTGTCGCCGCCGACGAGATCGGCTGGAATTCGATACGGGTCAGGTTGTGCTTGGGCGTGTCCCACCAGCCGGCATTGGCGGTAAGAATGGTCTGCGCCTCGGGCGTGCGCGATTCGAGGATGAACGGCCCGGTGCCGTTGGCGTTGAACGTGGCGTAGCCTTCCACCCCGGCGCTCACGTCGGTGGGTTTCTCGGCATTGTTCTCGACCAGCCAGTCCTTGTCGAACACATGGATGTTGGTCAGGTCGTTGAGCAGCAGCGGGTACGGCCCAGTCAGCTCGATATCGATGGTGTAATCGTCGACCACTGCGGCGCTCTTGTAGGCCGGCAGGTTGCCTTTCAGTGGCGAGGTCGGGTCGCTGACCCGTTGCAGCGAGGCAAGGACGTCTTCTGCGGTGAAATCGTTTCCGTTGTGGAACTTGACGCCTTCGCGCAGCTTGAAGCGCCAGGTCGTCGGCGAGACGATTTCCCACGAAACCGCCAGCGCCGACTCGATCTGGAGATCGCGGTTATAGCGCACCAGCCCCTCGTAGATGTGGTTAAGGAAGTTGATCGTGTAGCTGTCGCCGTAGGAATAGGGGTCGAGCGACACGATATCGCGCGGAGCGCCCCATTTGATGGTTTCTGCAATGGCGCCGGTGCCGATGAGGGCCGCAACCAGCCCCCCGGCCAGCGCGGATTTGGTTCCGAATGTCTTCAACATGGAAGGTTCTCCCCGTTTTGGATACAAAATAAGCAGATTTTGAATCCAATATTTCTGGTTTCCCGCGCTGCCCGAAACATTTGGGGCGCGCAGCCTCGTCTCAATCCTTGATCTCGTCCTGAGATGACTGAAGCCTAGGATCTCTATCTTTGCGTTGTCTACAAAAAAATTAACTAATTGCATACAATCAAAGTATGCAATGCATGAGAGAAGTTACCTGCTATTGTCGCGCCGCCATCTGTGGTAATGACTAACACAACCAGGCCTCGGGCCGCTAAGCGATTAAGAACATGCTCAAATCTTCCAAGCGCAGCTTTCCGGTTTACGATTCTCTCAGGCAGGCGATCATCGAACAGGCCCTCCGGCCCGGGGTCAAACTGCCCGAGGACTCGATTGGTGAAACTTTTGGCGTTAGCCGAACGATTGTGCGAAATGCATTGGTCCGGCTGGATGCAGAGGGCCTCGTCGATATTCAGCCGTATCGCGGCGCTTCCGTCGCTGAGCCGACGATCGAGGAGGCCTACGACATCTTTGAGATGCGCCAGTGCCTCGAACGCGAGGTCATGCAGCGCCTGTGCCGGATGGACCCGAAACCCATCGTCAAGGCACTGAAGGCACATCTCGCCGAAGAACGGAGCGCACTTGGCAAGGACAGCACCCGCTCGATCCGACTGGCCGGAGAGTTCCATATCCTGCTGGCCGAACTGACCGGTTCGCACATCCTCGCCAATTACGTCAACGAGATCGTGTCGCGCTGTTCGTTGATCCTTGCCCGGTTCGCACAGGCCCACTCAGCCGAGTGCGGTGTCGAGGAACATGCCGAGATCATCTCGGCTATCGCCGAAGGTGTCGCGGCAAAGGCCATCGGGCAGATGCACAGCCACCTGCATGGCGTGCAGGACCGGGCGTTGCTCAACCCCGATGACGACCGTGCCGAGAACGTAGCCGAAATCCTTTCGCGTTATCGGACGAATGAGACCGACTGATTGAGATGGCGCTGGAAGACGAATTCGAACTTTTCTCTACTTGGACGGGATGGCTGCCCGTTATGCCGGAAAGAGTCCGCGTCACTCTGCAAGCGCGGCGGTACGGTTTTGTTTGAAATGGCAACTTTTCAAAAGGATGAGGTTCTGGTTGAAGTGGTTGAGGATGGAGGCGTGAACAGCAACGAGTTTCTGAAGGCTTCGCATCTGCCTGAAGCGCTGCACGGCGCGCTCTCTTCGTCGGAACGGAAGGTGTGAATTCTCAACGCGGGGGACACCATGACTACTATTGAATGTCCGTTTCTTCTGAATTGTCGCCGTTCCGCGGCACACGCAGCGAACGCACGCCCTCCGCCCCATCGCTACGAATGCCGCGGGCATCACCAAGGCACAGATTGGGCTCGTCCCGCCCCTCTCTGCGGTTTGCACCGATGTCAGCACCAGCGCGATTTCGATTGATGGTAGCCTTGTGGCCGCGCTCGTTGTCTCCACAAACGCAGTGCATGTCGCCCACCTCGGGCAGGGTCAGCGTCGCGCCGGCGCTGATGTTAAGGACGGGGTAATGTAAAGCGTGTCGCAGTTCATGCTCACGGTCGGCTGATTGTCGACGGAGGTCGAATCGCAGAGGTGGTACAAGCGGTTCAGCCCGCCTGCGAGCGCCACGTACTTCGCAAACTCGATGTCAGTGGCGGAACTGCCTATTTTATGCGGCACCTGTCACGATCAGCTTTGGCCAACGTGCATGTAACTGCGGACAACTTCTTTGAGGCCGCTGCGCAGCGATTGGTCTTTGGTCGAAAAGACGTGGTAGTCGTTCACCAAGTCGTTCTGAAGCGCACCAACCACCAGCTGAAAACAGAAACTCAACCTCGTCTGGGTTTCTGCCTGATCAAACGCCGGGAATTGCGTGCCGCAGGCCCGGCGGTAATTTCGCATGATCTCGCGTGCTGAATCGCGCATTGGCGCCCAAGGGTCGTCAGGTTCGAGAATGCGGAGCAGGGACTCCCGCAAGACACCGCGCACCGGGCCGGTAAAAAGATCTGCCATCAGATCGACGAGCTCGTCCAGAGCTTCCTCGGGTTCCATCTCGTACAGCTTGTCGCCGCCGATGCGAGCATGAATCTCGAGGTTGCAAAGGTTTATCGCTGCCGCGCGCAGCGCGCGAAAATAGGCTTCCTTATCCTCGAACCGAGTGTAAAAGCTGCCGACCGATTGCCCGCAGTCCTGCGCCAGATCCGACACCTTCAGATCGTTGAACCGCATCGAGTTCAGAAGCTTGATGCCAGCTTCGATGTATGCGTCCCTGATGCGGCGACTGCGTGCCTGCCGGGCCGGCAGTACGCCGGGGATGTCTTCGTTTACCGATATTGCATCGATATTCATCCCGTGCCTTTCCGCACTTTCCGTTCCGTGCTCGATTTAGATTCTCGTTGCGGCCTTGTCAAAGCATCGCCTTGTCCTCCCGCGCTCATCGGACAAAGAAGAGCGCGGTTTGAGGCACGAAGGTGACGATCAATAAAACAGCCATGATAAGCGCGATAAAGGGCAAGACAGCCATGCAGATCTCCAGGAATTTCTCCCGAAAGGCTGTCATCGCGACGATCAGGTTTAGGCCCATTGGCGGAGTCAGAAAGCCGATTTCCAGGTTGATCACCATGATCACGCCGAAGTGGATCGGATCGATGCCATAGGCCATCGCGGGCACCATCAGCAGCGGGCCGAGGATAAGAATGGCCGAAATCACGTCAAACAAGCATCCCACGACCAGCAATAGTAGGTTCACTGCCAGTAGGAAGGCGATCTTGTTGTCGGTGACCGACGTGATCCACATGGCCAGCTGGTCGGGCACCTCTTCGATCGTGAGGATGGTCTTGAGGCTCAGGGCGACGGCAACGATCGGAAACAGCATTCCCAGCAATTTCGCCGTCTCGACGCAGGTGTGATAAAAATCTATCGGCTTCAGTTCCCGGTGAATGAAGATCTCGACGAAAAGCGCGTAGACCAGTGCCACCGCCGCAGCTTCGGTGGCCGAGAAATATCCCGAATAGATGCCGCCCAGCAGGATCACCGGCAGCATGGTTGACCAACCGCCCCGTTTCAACGCGGTGGTGAACTCCAACAGGTTGAACGGTTGGGACGGCATCTTGCGATTGACCCAGTAGGAGTAGCCCGCCAGAACCGCCGCAATCATCAGACCCGGAATGATGCCCGCAAGGAAAAGGTCAGCGATGTTCTTTTCGTTCACGATCCCATAAAGGATCAGCGGGATGGACGGCGGGATGATGATGCCCAGTGTCCCACCCGAGGTCAGAGCTCCAAGTGCAAAGCGCTTGGAGTAGCCATTTTGTAAAAGAGCCGGATACAGAATTGTGCCGACAGCCAGCAACGTGACCGGGGACGATCCGGAAATGGCCGCAAAGATGGCGCAACTCAGGATCGTCGCCACTGCCAGACCGCCCGGGATCGGCCGGGTGACGCTGACCGCAAGATCAATCAGGCGGCGCGCGATCGAACCGCGCGTCATGATCGAACCGGCCAGCAGGAACATCGGGATGGCCAGCAACAACGCATTGTCGAGGCTGATCCAAATATCCTCGGCCAGGTACTCCAGATGCCCATCGCCCCAGACCAGATGCACATAGGCCGCAGAAGCAAGAAGAATGACGATGATGTTCTGTCTGAACGCCAGAAGCGCCAGCACCATCACGAGAAGTAGTACAGCATACATCGAGTCACCCTGCCGGCTTGTCTGAATAAATCTTGAGATCGGGACGGATCGCGAAGATCAGATGTTTCACCCCAGCTGACCCGAAGGCATAGGGTATGATCAGTTGCAGCGGCCAAAGCACAAAGTAGAGCACGGGCGCCTTGTCACCGCTATCCATAGAGGTTTGGACAAAGGTCCAGGCAACATAGGATCCGGCGAAAAAGAACACCGCTGACAGGACATCGCCGACCCGCGCAACCTCGTGACCATGTCGACCAGCAAGAAAATCAAGGAACTCGGGCCGTAGGTGAGAATTGTCGGTTGTCGCCAGCGTCAACCCCAAGAATCCAGCAATGATCGCGCCATAGACTGCGATTTGCTGGAGTCCCAGCACCGCTGTGGAAAAGACTTCACGTCCGATGACATCCACCATGAGAAGAGCGGCAACGAGGGCGTATGCCGCCGTTGCCACGATGGATTCGGTCAGCGTCAGTCCTTTGAGAATGGACCGCAACATGTTCCGCTCACGAACAGGCTTGCTTGGCGGCAAGGATCTCGTCCCACTTCGCCTTTGCGGTGTCGTCCAATTCGTTCAGGATCGCTTCCTGCGCCGCCGGAACCAGGGCTTTCCACTGATCCAGTTCCTCAGGGGCCAATTCGATAACCGTGGCGCCTTCGGATGCGGCCTTTTTCAGAAGCGCGCCCTCGGCGCCGCGGATCGCTGCGCGCAATTCAAGGAAAATCGGCGCGGCCTCTTCGATCCATGCCTTTTCCTGATCGGTCAGCCCCTCCCAAGTACGGGACGACATGATGATCGCGCCAACCTGATGCTGGTGGCGGGTCAAAGTGATCTGCGGAGCGACCTTGTCATAACCGGTGGCGATACCGAAAACCGACAGTTGGGTCGCCGCATCGACCTGCCCGGTCTTGAGCGCCGGAACCGCCTCGCTGGGCGCCAGGGGCACTGGTGTACCACCCGCCGCCTGGATGAACAAAGTGTCGGTCGCGGCAGGAGCTGTGCGGATCTTTACCCCCTTGAGGTCGCCTGGCACACGAAGCGGATCCTTTGAGAAGATCGATTGGTATCCGACCTCCATCCAGCTCAGCGTCTTTACCTTGGCGGCGTCGAATTCAGCACCGAAGGTCTTGAGCAGGTGATTGTCGGCCACGCAATCAAACTGTGCGGCGTCGTCGAAGGCGTATGGCGAAGCCAAAAGACCGAATTCCGGCACTAATAGCGACACCGCCGTGTTCGACATCACTCCCATGTCGATCCGACCGCGGGCGATCTGTTTAACGACGTCCTGCTCCCCACCCAGTTTCGAACCAAGGTAAGGCTCGATGACCAGTTCGCCGCCCGACAGTTCGGCGACCTTGTCCACGAATTTCATGGTTACCGCGCCCCAAGGCGAATTTGGCGGCGGCGCTGCGCTGAGCCGTAGTTCCTTGGCCTCGGCGGCTATGCTTCCGGCTGCCACCAATGCGGCTGCAATGGCTGATAGTTTCATGACGGCGTCCTCCCTGTATCGCGTCAATATCGAGCTGAGAGAATGCTAGTATCGCGACCTAGATTCTGTCAATTAAAATGAATTCATATTCATTAGTTTTATTTTTCTCTTGTTATTATAGTGACTTGGGATGTATTTTTGTTGGAAATTTTTGTGAACCTGAAATCATTTTCTTGACAAGCAAGCTGAAGAATCAGTAATTTCATCTTGGTCGGCACGGAGGTGGACAAAAGGGCGACCACGCACCGGGGCCTGAAGAAAAAGATCGGAAAACAGATGTCCAAAGTCGGCAACAAAGCAACAACTGGACGACGCGACAGAGAAAACGCCTCGAACGGTCACGTGCGCGCGTCTCCGACCCGGTCGGAGCCGACGAGCCTGAACATAGTGGACAATGCCGCCGCGATGACCGCCACTGAAATCGAGCGGATTGAATCACCCGAGCCGGAACGCGTCACCCAGACCCGTTCGGCAGTCATCGGCAACCCCGCAGAACAGCAGGTCGAGGAGATTCGTCCGTCAACACCGGCAAGCAACGCGCCCCGCATCGCAAATGGCTTCAAGATCGTCGACAACCGGGCGTATCAACGCAAGGAACGGATCAGATCAGCCCCCCTGACGGTGCCGGCAGGCGACGAGATCGAGTACAAAAAGCTTTTCACTAAATTCGAAGAGGCGTTTACCGCCCGCGACATGGCGGCTTTACGCAAGTGCCTCTCCCCCGCGTTTACTTGGAAACTGCCGAATGGGCAGGTGGTCTATGGCCGGGACAACGCACTAGAGGAAATGGAACGCCGCTTTGCAATGCCCAATGGACCAAGGTTTTCGGCTTCGGTCTGGCGGTTCAGCGGCCAGACCGTCCTTCAAACCTATGATGTCGAATACATGGGGCCCGACGGTCGTTGGCGGCAATCCAAAGGTTTCGATTACTACGAGATCGGCCAAGGGCTGATCACCCTCAAGGATGCTTACTGGAAAATGATCCCCTGAAAGGTGGGATGGGAGGAAGACATGAAAATTGACTCGGCGGCAGGCGAATTTTCGTTCGACCTGGAAAAACTGGATTTGCGCAATGATGGAATCGTGCTGACCGGCAAGATGGGGGTCTGGGAAGCCGAGACAACCATGACCGACGCCGATCTGCGGCGCATCCTCGGCATGGTGCTGCGCAAGCCCGGAGCCTGGGGCTATCTGATCAGGCTCTTGTTCAGCGTGCGTCGGGATGTGGCCCGGGAGGCGCGGCAATGAGCGCGCGAAAGCCCGATGGCCTGCCCCCGCAGGCGCAAGCCGCCTGGGATTTTCCCCTGTTCGACGCAATCATGGGTCGCCGGTCGCGCCGGTTTGGCCTGGGCATGGAGATGACCTCTGGCCCGTTCCAACACAAATCCGAGTACGATCCCTATCCGCTGAGTGATCTGGAAACGGCGATGCTGGTCGCTGCGGCCACGGCAACAACGGGCCCGATCCTGGCCGAGACCAACCTGCCGGGGGCCATGGTGAAGACCATCGGCAAACCCTATCCCTCTGCCATGGGTTCGCACCGGTCGCGGCTCTTCTTCACCAATGACGACGGCGTGTTTGTGGTCAACGCCGACAAGGCGAAGATGACCAAGATGCGCGAGTACGAGAGCGCGGATGACCGCGACAAGCTGTTGGGGTTCTACGATAATTTTGTCGAGAAGATCGACGATGGACGGATGGACCTGCCGCCATCGGAACCGGGCATCTGGCCTCACAACCAGTGGGTCACCAACATGCCGGGCACCACGATCTTCATGCCGGTGATCGACGTCACCAAGGACATCATCAAGCTGATGATCAACCTTTGTGACGGCAAGGCCGGACGATATGCCCAGAACACCGGGGGATACTACATCGTCGATGATCGCAACGGCATGCGCCCCTGCGGCAACCAGAAATGGATCGACAACGGACTTTTGAACAAGCGCAAGGTCATGACCCTGAGCCGGCTGGAAAAACTCCTGTCCGACGGGATGCTCGCCGAAGGCGCCTTCATGGGCCAACTCATGGCACTGACCCTTCAGGCGACAGGGCTGGGCGGTTGGGTTTATGGCGGGTTCTCTTCGACTGTTGTTCTGGGCGGCACGCCCGCCTGCCGGGGTCTCGGCTTCCGTTTCATCCAGTCCAAGTCCGACCCGTTCCCGATCCCGGTTGGCCGAGACGGTGTATTTCAAGCCTATTGCCCACCCTATTTCGCCAACATGTCCGATGCGGTCGATGCTGCGCTGGAAGGCGCCTTGCAGACAATGGACCAGTGGGAAGCCAAGGGCATGGTCAAGCCGCACACGGCGCCAAACGCCGAGTTCGACGCCGCCACAATTCCCGCCAGCCCCGAGGGCATTCAGTGCGTCAAGGACATGTGCCAGTACATCTACGACACCTATGGCAAGTTCCCCGCAACGGTGGACCCAATCCAGATGACACTGTTTATCCAGGCTCATCACCTCGACCTCGATTTCTATGACAAGCATATGAAACCGGGGGCTTACCTCGACACTCACAAGAACCATTTCCGCGACTGGCACGGCAACAACGGGCCGACGAAGCGCGCCACGGAGGAATGACATGGACCCGTTTCGCCTGATCATCGATGGCAAGAAAGTCCCGACGAAGCAATGTTTCGAAGTGCTGAACCCTGCCACGGAAAAGGTCGCCGGGCTGGCGCCTCTGGCGACCAGGGAACAGCTTGAGGACGCGATCCGCGCCGCCAAGGTGGCACAGAAATCATGGACCAAGGAAACCGAGCGCAAGCGGCAGACTGCCTGCCGCCGCATCGCCGAGCGGATCGAGGCACATTCCGAAGAGCTTGCCGCCCTTCTGACCGCCGAACAGGGTAAACCGATGGGCGGGTTGGGATCGCGCTGGGAAATTGGTGGCGCAATCGCCTGGACACAGTATACGGCCAGCCTGTCGATGCCGCCCAAGGTACTACAAGACAACAATGAAGGCCGGGTGGAACTGTTCCGCAAGCCGATCGGCGTGGTCGGTTCGATCCTGCCGTGGAACTTCCCGGTCATGATCGCAATCTGGCACATCATTCCGGCCGTGCTTTCGGGCAATACAGTGGTTGCAAAACCCTCGCCCTACACGCCCCTCACCACACTGAGGTTGGTCGAGCTGATGAACGAGGTTCTGCCGCGCGGTGTCGTGAACTGCGTCACGGGCGACGACGACCTTGGCCCGGCCATGACCAGCCATCCCGACATCGGCAAGATCGTGTTCACCGGCTCCTCGGGTACCGGCAAGAAAATCTATGCCAATGCAGCCGAATCCATGAAACGCATGACCCTGGAACTGGGCGGCAACGATGCGGGTATCGTGCTGCCGGACGTCGATCCCAGGCAAATTGCCGAAGGGCTGTTCTGGGGCGCCTTCATCAACACCGGTCAGACCTGCGCCGCGCTCAAACGTCTCTATGTACATGACGATGTCTACGAAGATGTCTGCGAGGAACTGGTCAAGTTCGCGCGCAAGATGCCCATGGGCGAAGGCACCGACGAGACCGCGATGTTGGGTCCAATGCAGAACCTGCGCCAGTTCGAGATTGTCAGCGATCTTGTTGCCGATGCCCGCAAAAAGGGCCGCGTTCTGCTGGGCGGCGACCCGCCCGCGCGTACCGGCAAGAAACAGGGATACTTCTTTCCGCTCACCATCATCGCAGACCTCGACAACGGTGACCGCCTTGTCGACGAAGAACAATTCGGCCCGGCGCTGCCGATCATCCGGTTCCGCGACATCGACGAGGTGATCGAAAAGGCCAACGACAACCCCAACGGGCTCGGCGGGTCGGTCTGGAGCCGCAACATAACAACTGCCCGCCAGGTAGCCAGCCGGATGGAATGCGGGTCGGTCTGGATCAACAAGCACGGTATGATTCAACCCAATGCGCCATTCGGCGGGGTAAAGCAATCTGGTGTCGGCGTCGAATTTGGCCAGGAAGGGTTGGAGGAATACACCAACATCCAGGTCGTATTCTCCTGATTGTTCGCACACATGCTGTCGTTTCTTGATCCCAGCATTGTGCCGCCCCTTCTGGTCGCCGCAGTGTTCGCGGCGTCCTTGTTGCAGGCTGTTACCGGCATCGGCTTTGGCGTGATCGCCGGGCCGGTGCTTCTCGTCACGATGGCCAGCGCGGGCGCCATCCAGGTATCAATCGTGCTGAGTTTCCTGATCGCGCTGTTGCTGGCGCCAATGACCCTTCGCGCGGTCAACTGGCGTCTGTTGCGGCCGCTGTTCATCGGTGTTTGCCTCGGGACACCGGTGGGCGCCCTGGCCTATCTGTCGCTATCGTTGGAAACCCTGAAACTGTGCGCGGCGATTGTCGTCGGAGCAATGACTGTCATTGCGACCGGGATTCTGGCCAAATTTCCGATTTTTCAGTCTGACACTGCCCTCAGGCGCGGCGCGGTCGGAGTGGTCTGTGGGATCCTGAACGCCGCACTCGCCATGCCCGGCCCGCCGGTGGCGGCCTATGTCACCGCGATCCGGGGCGATGGAAAGGTCGTGCGCGCGACGACACTTGTCACCTTCCTGCTGTCCTACCCGATCGCATTGGCTTTCCAGGCACTGTTCGTCGGATTTTCGGAAAGCCTACTTCCAACGGTCTCTGCATTAACCATTCCGACCATCGCTGGCACCGCGTCAGGCCTGTTTCTCGCTCGTTCCATCAACGAGCAAGCATTCAAATGGCTGACAGTCCTCTTCCTGATTGTCAGCGTTGCGCTACTCGTTGTGAAATAGCGCTTAGGGTCTTGCCGCCGGTTGGTGTTGCCAGACCAACGCGAACTCGTCTCCCCAAGGGCAGTATGCCTGTCTCTTAACTGCCGCTCCGAGCCCTACTGTGAGTTGGCCAAGTACACAGAAACCGTCGCGAAGGGCTCACAGCGGACATCTAACGGATTTGGTCGGATGTCCGGATTGCGGGACAAAGCCGACGTCAGCATCTTACCTTATGAACCCTAATTCTTGCCAAGTCGGCAGATGAAAAATACCGTTTGTCAAACACAGGGAGAAAAAGATGTCATTTACTCAAAGTGATTTGGACGACCTGGCGCAACGCTACACAGCTGCTTGGAACTCAAAGGTTCCCGAGAATGTTGCAGCCTTCCATGTAGCTAGCAGCAGTATTGTCATTAACCGGGGCGAGCCCTCTGAGGGTCACGAAGGTCTGACGGCGATGGCCGCAGGCTTTCATGCCGATGTGCCTGACTTGCATCTTACTTGTGACGGTATTCGCGGTGCCGGTTCGCATGTTGTCTATATGTGGACTTTTACTGGACATCACGCTGAGACAGGGAAACCCTTGAACGTGCAGGGCTGGGAAGAATGGGAACTCGATGATGACATGAAGGTCACCTCCGCTTTGGGTTGGTTTGACGGCGAGGACTACGACCGCCAAGTTGCGGGATGAGCAGCGGTCCGTTTTCAGACATCCGGGTGGTTGTGTACGGCGTGGGGGCGATGGGCGCCCTGGCAACGCGCCTACTTGTGGACAAAGGTGCCAAGATTGTTGGGGCTGTGGGGCGCAGTTCGTCCAAGGTTGGTCGTGACCTCGGCGAAGTCGCGGGGCTTGGGAAACGGCTTGGTGTCTCAATAGAAAGTGACGCTGATGAGGTCTTAACCCGCGGAGCCGATATCGCGGTGGTGTGTGTCGGCAGCTATCTGTCTTCTATGCATAAGCACTTTGAAACGTGCCTAAAGAACGGGGTGAATGTCGTGACCATTGAGGAAGAAACAGTTTTCCCGTGGACAACGGCATCAGCTCACGCGGAGGCGTTGGACGCCCTAGCGAAGGCTAATGGCGTTACACTGGCAGCGTCAGGCGCACAGGACGTATTCTGGCTCAACTTGGTGACCACTTTGTTGGGGGCATCCCACAAGATAGACAAGGTGATCGGACATTCTCGCTGGAATGTGGATGACTATGGGCCCGAGGTTGCCAACCATCTTCTGATTGGGCGATCCAAGGAAGACTTCGACCAGATTGTAGAAGTATCCGGCTGGCCTGAATTTGTCGCCCGTCAAACCCTGGAGGCTCTCGTCGCGCGTCTTGGGCTCAAGGTGGCTTCCATCGCTTCGGATGTCACGGCCGTCACTGCGAGTGCGCAGATCCATTGCCGGAGCTTGAAAGAGGAGGTCCCACCGGGCCATGTGATTGGAACCATAGATCGAACAGTCGTGACAACGCGAGAAGGCCTGCAATTCGAATTTGCGATGGAAGGACGGCTTTATCGCGATGGCGAAACTGATTACAATTTCTGGAAGGTTCAGGGAGAACCAAGTCTTCAACTCAGTTGCGAAGACGCGAACTACCGCTTCACGACCTGTTCGACGCTCGTAAATCGCATCCCAGACGTGATTGCAGCTGCACCCGGACTGTGCTCACTCGATATGTTGAATTCACCGAGATACAGGCATCATTGAGAGGGAGGGCAACCGCTTACGCGACTAAGCTTCCAAATTTGTCGCGTTCGCTGGTACACAACGAACTTCAAAATGGGGATAGAATAGATAACCCCCACGTTCAGAATAGGAGAGTTTGCTCACGTGCGCTACCGTTTCGGGATCGAAAGAGACATTCGCTGCGCGTCTTTGGACTGCGGGAGACCGGCGCCCTCGGCAAGTTGCAGTATCTCGTTCACCACCTTCTCGTTTCGGTACAGTTCCTGAACTCGGACGTATTCGGAAGTCAGTGTAGGATCGTCCGCAAGCGTCGCAGCAATCAACTTGCGCGCGAGTTCCGCGTCTCCACGTTTCATGCTCACGACTGCGCGGTAGATGCGTGGGCATCGGGTCTGGAAAGGGAGACTACGCGCGCAAGCTAGCATTTGGTCGAGTTTACCTTCCACGAAATAGGCGCGTATGCGGTTCTCCAGTATCCAAACGGGAATAAAGGGGTCCATGATTTCAGCGCGATCTAGCATCTCGAGGCCCTTTTCGGGATCGCCGTTGAATATGTGGAATGCTGCGACCAAACCGACAATATGAGCGTTGTTGGGAGCCAGTCGCATGGCGCGTTCATAGTGAACGTATGCCTTGATGAAGTCTCTGTGTATGCGCAGTTGCATGTTGCCCATAATACGGTGTGCATCGGCATCTTCCGGATCAAGGCGGAGTGCCTTCTCGATCATTTGCTGTGCAGCATCCAAGTCAAAATCATCCAGATTCGATGCGGAACAGACCTTCATCGAGTAACCTCGGCTGAAGTTCTTATCCTCAGCGATTGCGCGGTCAAACCATGCAACAGCCTCTCGGTAATTATCGAGAGTTACTCCGCCCAACCGGTGCAGCTCCATCCCGCGCAAGTAATGCTCATAGGCGGTCATCGACACCGGTCGTTTCAGCTTCGCAGCTTTGATTTCCGCCTGCTCGATCCGTCCGAAAACAGTTGAAGCCTCCCGGACAACAACGTCATCGAGCATATCCAGAAATTCCTGAAAATCGCGCTGAATTCTGTCGCTCCATATGACTGACCCGTTATCACCATTGTAAAGCGATACGCTGAGCCGGACCCGATTACTCGCCTTGCGCACCGAACCAGTCAGGACAAAGCCAACTCCGGCATTTCGACCGATTTCTACTGGGTCGCGATCGCGCAATTCGTTGGCAGCGGTGCGAGAAACGACAAAGAGGCCTTGGATGCGGCTCAGTTCAAGTATCAAATCTTCCGCAAGACCATCGGCAAGAAATGTCTGATCCTCATCAGCGGAGGGGGAAGTGCGAAATGGTACAACCGCTACAGAATTTGGTCGGCGTGTAGCCGTGAAATCGGTGCGCGATGCATCTGCCTGGTACAAATGCGCATCCATCCGCTCTTTCACCCTATACACACTGATAGGTTCAGAAACGCCTTTGAATTGAAGCTGAAGCGGAGGATCAAATTTGCAAGGCGAAGCTCGGCGGACTTGGGAGAAAACGCATCGGAAACAAGTATGTCACCAGGCGCCGTGAGCTACCCCCAAAATTTCGGACACTGACGTAAGCTACGATTTGCTGTCTGTTGATCTTCGACGATAAGGAGATCAGAGATGTCGAAACGGAAGCAACCTTCGCCCGAGTTCAAGGCGAAGGTGGCGCTTGAGGCGCTGAAGGGTGAGCATACGGTGTCCGAGCT
>NZ_JAOVQN010000034.1:0-33654 GCF_025673445.1 Ruegeria marisflavi | reverse complement strand
CAGACCTCAGCTTTACGGCAATCATCAATGCCTGCGCCGCTCTCCTGAACTCAAAGTGAATCTCAACAGACCCTAGTTCAGCGGAAACGTCAGACCATAGGTCAGGGTGGCATCGACCGCGTTGCCACCCCTTGGCAAAGCCTGAATGAACAGATTGCGATAGCGCATCTGCACGCTAACCAGCGGCGCCATGTCATCCACGGCATGGTTAAACTGGTCTCCGTTGCCGGGATACCAGGCAAGGCCGGCGAACAGATCGAACCCCCAGTTCTCGGTCCGGTACAGGGGATATGCCCCCGACACGCCAATCGAGCCTTCACCATAGCTGTTGCGAAAGGCCCCTACCAAGGGAGTACCGCGATTTCTTAGCCAGATCCGGATCCCAGGCCAGCGCGCCGACGAGAGAAAACCGCATGCCTCTGGTGTCGACAAAAGGAACTGCGGCGCTCAGGGCAAAGGGTCCTGTTTCACTGCCATTTGGCAAGGCGCCCGCGCTCAGATCGACCCGGTTGCGCAAGACCGTTTCCGCCCAGATCAGGGGGTCGAACCGCTCTGTGGTGGAGGTTTGGTCGGGTTTGACAGGCTGGGTTTCGTCCGCCAATGCGGCGCCGGAAAACCCCGACCCGGCAGAATGCGCAAAGATCAGAACCGTCACACGCATCATGCCGTCCCTCTCCAATCTTGTTGGATTGTACCCGAAATTGACCGTTTTACACTGGGCCTCAGCCCCGTTTGTTCCGTTTTGTACTGTGTCTCACCGAAGTTGGACAAGATTGTGGCAAGGCCGGAAACAGTTCAGATCTTGCGGATCCAGAAGGATTGCGCCCGCCCCTGCCCTAGGAACGGCAGCGCCGCCACAGCATCTGGTCGCGCGCGTTGCAAGTAGTAGCCGGGCCAGAGGATTTCAAAACCGCCCGATTGGATCAGCGCGTGCAGGACATACTGTTCCGCCCAAGAGGGGCAGTCATAAAAGAACCGTTTGGGGTATTCATAGGGCAAGAACACGTCATGCACATGGATCACCACGCCCGGTGCCAGCGCCGGGATGATCCGGCAGAAGAGATGCGCGACATCGTTGCTCATCCGCACCTGGTGGCTTGAATCGATGAACAGGATGTCGCCTGCACCCAGTGCGGCGAACAGGGCCGGGTCGACCTCTTCCAACCGTTTCTGTTCGAACCGGTCGACCACATGCGCGATATCGGCGCGCGGCCAGGGGTCGATGGCGGTGATCGTGGTGGCCAGCCCACCGTCAAGAATGGCCTGACGGGTGATCCGGGTCGAGTTGCCGCAACCGACCTCGATCACCTGGCGCGGCTGATAGCGGCGGACCATCAGATAGAGCGCCTCGGCATCGGGTGTGTCGTAATAGCCGTTGTTGCCGCGATACCCCGTCTGGTTCCGCTCTGGATCGTGCAGCGCTGCAAGGTCATCGGTATGGGCCGTGTAATCGGCAACCAGTTGCGAAAGGTCGAACCCGTCCATCCCTGGGCTGAGCGCATAGGCGATGCCGTCGAGGCCGCCGCGCGCTTCGAAGTCGCGCAGCCGCTCTTGTTCGGCGCTCCCTTCGCGGGCATCGACAAGCGCCATCCCCCACCGGGACAGCAACGCGTTGGCCTTTGGAAACTTCCGCTTTTTCACCGCTCTCACCTGTTGTCCGCCACCAGTTCCAGCCCGTTGCATAACCGGCTCGCGCCCGCGATCCAATGGCATTCCTGCTTGAGAAACGGGTCCGATGCCTGTTCACTGGTCCAACACGGCCAAACGGGAGGGACCATGCAGACGGAATACACGCTTGGGATCGAAGAGGAATACCTGCTGGTTGACCGAGACAGCCTGCAACTGGCCGAGGCCCCCGCCGCTTTGATGGAGGCCTGCCAGGCCGATTTCGAAGGCCAGGTCAGCCCCGAGTTCCTGCAATGTCAGATCGAGGTCGGCACCCGCCCGCATACCACCATCGCCTCTGCCCGCGATGATCTGAAACGGCTGCGCGCCTGTGTGTCGCAACGAGCGGGAGAGCATAATCTGGTCCCGATTGCTGTCTCGTGCCACCCGTTCGCCAACTGGAAGGACCAGCATCACACCCGCAAGGAGCGTTACGACGCGCTGCAACATGCGCTGGGCGGGGTGGCGCGGCGGATGCTGATTTGTGGCATGCATGTGCATATCGGGGTCGAGGATAAGGCCCTGCGTGCCGATCTGATGCCACAGTTAAGCTATTTCCTGCCGCATCTTCTGGCGCTGTCGGCCTCCTCACCCTTCTGGAATGGCGAGGATACCGGCCTGTCCTCCTATCGGCTGACCATCTTTGACAACCTGCCGCGCACCGGACTGCCACCCACGTTTACAAGCTGGGCAGAGTATGAGCGCACCACGGGGATCCTGGTGGAGCTGGGGGTGATCGAGGACACCACCAAGATCTGGTGGGATCTGCGCCCGTCGCACCGGTTTCCGACGCTGGAAACGCGGATCATGGATGTGCAGCCGCGGCTGGAGCACGCGCTGTCGCTGGCGGCGATGAACCAGGCATTGATGCGGATGCTGTGCCGATTGAAGGCGCGCAACCTGCGCTGGCGCCATTATGACCGGTTCCTGATAGGCGAGAACCGCTGGCGCGCGCAGCGTTATGGCGTAGGCGAAGGGCTGATCGACTTTGGCGACCGCTCGATCAAGCCGATGACGGTGCTGATGGACGAGCTGATGGGGATGCTGTCGGAAGATGCCGAGGCGCTGGGCACCCTGCCCGAGATCGCCCGGCTGCGGCAGATCGCCGAACATGGCAACTCGGCCACCCGTCAGCGCCGGGTCCATGCCGAGGCGCTGGCCCGGGGCGAGGATGCGGGACAGGCCGTGGTGCGCCACCTGATCGAGGAGTTCCACGCCGATCTGTAGGCTGAGGGGCGCTGCCCCTTTTGGCCTGCGGCCAATTCACCCCGGAGTATTTAGGGCAAAGTGAATGGGTCTTTTGGGTGGTGCGCTTTGCATTTCTGCAAGGGGCGTTTGCGGCATTGGAGCTTGATCGGACAGGGGCGTGGCGGTAAGAAATAAACAACTGTTCATTTCTGCTGTCCGCCGATGGAGGAGACGTCATGGATTTTGCACTGACCGAGGAACAGACCGCGATCTTCGACATGGCCCACGCATTCGGCCAGGACAATATCGCGCCCTATGCCCGGCAATGGGAGGCCGAGGGCACCATTCCCAAGGAGCTTTGGCCGCAGGTGGGCGAGCTGGGTTTTGGCGGGCTCTATGTGTCCGAGGAAGCCGGCGGCGCCGGGCTGACCCGGCTGGATGCGACGCTGGTGTTCGAGGCGCTCAGCATGGCCTGCCCTTCGGTGGCGGCCTTTCTGTCGATCCACAACATGTGCGCCAAGATGCTGGACAATTTCGCCAGCGATCAATTGAAGGCGCGGGTGATGCCGGACGTGCTGTCGCTCAAGACGGTGCTGAGCTATTGCCTGACCGAGCCGGGGTCCGGCTCGGACGCGGCGGCGCTGAAGACGCGGGCGGAAAAGACCAACGAGGGTTATACGCTCAACGGCACCAAGGCATTCATTTCGGGCGGCGGCTATTCCGATGCCTATGTCTGCATGGTGCGCACCGGCGAGGACGGGCCCAAGGGCATTTCCACCGTCTATGTCGAGGATGGCACACCCGGCCTGAGCTTTGGCGCACTGGAACAGAAGATGGGCTGGAAGAGCCAGCCCACAGCCCAGGTGCAGTTCGACGATTGCAAGGTGCCCGCGGGCAACCTGGTGGGGATCGAGGGCGACGGGTTCAAATACGCGATGATGGGGCTGGATGGCGGGCGGCTGAATATCGCCTCGTGCAGCCTGGGCGCGGCGCAGACGGCGCTGAACATGACGCTGCAATACATGGGCGAGCGCAAGGCCTTTGGTAAATCCATCGACCAGTTCCAGGCACTGCAATTCCGGCTGGCGGATATGGAGATCGAGTTGCAGGCGGCGCGCACCTTCCTGCGGCAGGCGGCGTGGAAGCTGGACAACAAGGCGCCCGACGCCACCAAGTTCTGCGCCATGGCCAAGAAATTCGTGACCGAGACAGGTTCGAAAGTGGTGGATCAGTGCCTGCAACTTCATGGCGGATACGGCTATCTTGCCGATTACGGGATCGAGAAGCTGGTGCGTGACCTGCGGGTGCACCAGATCCTGGAAGGCACCAACGAGATCATGCGGGTGATCACCGCCCGCCACATGCTGGCCAACCGCTGAGGATCAGATGACAGATATCGACATCCGGGTCACGGGACGCGCCGGGCGGATCACCCTGACCCGCCCGCAGGCGCTGAACGCGATGAGCTATGACATGTGCATGGCGATCGACGCGGCGCTGAGGAACTGGCGCGAGGATGACGACGTCGCGCTGGTGATCCTGGATGCCGAAGGCGACAAGGCGTTTTGCGCCGGGGGCGACATTGCCGAGCTGTATGATACCGGCACCCAGGGCGACTATGGGTACGGGCGCACCTTCTGGCGCGACGAATATCGCATGAATGCGATGATCTTCGAATATCCCAAGCCGGTTGTGAGCTTCATGCAGGGGTTCACCATGGGCGGCGGTGTCGGCATCGGCTGTCACGGCTCGCACCGGGTGGTGGGCGAAAGCAGCAAGATCGCCATGCCCGAATGCGGCATCGGGCTTGTTCCGGACGTGGGCGGCACGCTGATGCTGGCGCTGGCACCGGGGCGGCTGGGTGAATATCTGGGCACCACCGCCGGGCGGATGGGGCCCGATGACGCGATTTTTGCGGGGTTTGCCGATCTCTATATCCCGCAAGGTGACTGGGAGGGGCTGATCGAGATGCTCGAGGCCTCGGGCGATCCGGCGCTGCTGGCGCCGCATGCACAGACCCCGCCCCCGGGCGAGTTGCGCGCGATGCAGGGTGAGATCGACCGGCATTTCGGCGGCGAGACGCTGGGGGATATCCTGATGTCATTGCGGACCGATGCCGGAGAGTTTTCGGAGAAAACGCGCGCCAGCCTGGGACGGAATTCACCGCTGTCGATGGCCTGTACGGTTGAGATGCTGCATCGGCTGCGCGGCGCGACATTGACCATCCGCAAGGCGCTGGAGCTGGAGTACCGCTTCACTTATCGTGCGATGGAAAAGGGCGATTTCCTGGAAGGGATCCGCGCCCAGATCATCGACAAGGATCGCAATCCGCGCTGGCAATATGCCGATCTGACGGTGCCTGCGGTGGCGGTATCGGCCATGTTGCAGCCTTTGGGCGCCGAGGCGCTGACATTCGAGGAGGAATAGGCATGAAAATCGGGTTCATCGGTCTGGGCAATATGGGGGCGCCGATGGCGGCCAACCTCGCCAAGGCGGGTCACGAGGTGACCGGGTTTGACATGGCGCCGGTCGAGGTCGCGGGTGTGACCCGCGCGGCCAGCGCGGCCGAGGCCGCACGCGGCGCCGATGTGGTGGTGACCATGCTGCCCAACGGCCAGATCCTGCGCGCCGTTGCCGCCGAGGTGATCCCGGCGATGACAGCGGGCGCGGCGCTGGTCGATTGCTCGACCGTCGATGTGGACAGCGCCCGCGCGGTGGCGGCGGATGCCGAGGCGGCCGGGCTCTTGCCCGTTGACGCGCCGGTCTCGGGCGGCATCGGTGGCGCGGCGGCGGGCACGCTGACCTTCATGGCGGGCGGCTCGGAAGCGGCGTTCGACAAGGCCAGGCCTCTGTTCGACATCATGGGACAGAAGGCCGTGCATTGCGGCGATGCAGGCGCCGGACAGGCGGCCAAGATCTGCAACAACATGATCCTGGGCGTGACCATGATCGCCACTTGCGAGGCCTTTGCGCTGGCTGACAAGCTGGGGCTGGACCGGCAGAAGATGTTCGACGTGGTCTCGACCTCGTCGGGCTATAGCTGGACGATGAACGCCTATTGCCCGGCGCCGGGTGTGGGGCCGCAATCGCCCGCCGATAACGGATACAAACCCGGGTTCGCCGCCGAACTGATGCTGAAGGATCTGCGGCTGAGCCAGCAGGCCGCCGGCAGCGCCGATGCGGATACGCCGATGGGCCAGCTGGCCGAGGCGCTTTATGCCCGCTTTGTCGAGGACGAGGATGGCAAGGGCATGGATTTCAGCGCCATGCTGCCCCGGTTCGAAAAACGCGGACGCAGCTGAGGGGCGCCGCCCCTCTTGGCCTGCGGCCAATTCACCCCGGAGTATTTCCGACCAGAAAGAAGGCGGCCGCCGGTGTGTTCACCGGCGGTTTCTTGCGCAGAGGTTTGCAGTTGCGCCGCGCATGCCCCATCTGACGAGAGAGAGGCCGGAGTCCCGGTCGCAAGATGGAGTTGATGACATGAAACGGATGATCTCTGCTTCGCTGGTGCTGAGCCTGGCCCTTGCTGCTGCCCCTGCCCTGGCGGGAAATGGAAACGGCAAGGGAAATGGCAAGGCCCCCCACAAGGTTGAAAAAACGGTCAAGGTCACCCGCCCGGCCAATACGACCGTCTCGGTGCATTGCCCGCCCGGACTGGCCAAGAAGGCCGTTCCCTGCGTGCCGCCCGGACAGGTGAAGGCGCGCTATGGCATCGGCGACTATATCCCGCGTGACTATTTCCGCATCGACGACCCTTATCGCTATGGCCTGAAGCGGGACGGCTATTACGTGCGGGCGGGCGACTATGTCTACCAGATTGATCGCGACACCCATAAGGTGCTGAACCTGATCGGCGCGGTGGCCGATATCCTGAACTAAGGCTCAGCGCCAGGGATCTTTCGGCGCGCGGTCGCCCGACAGGCTGTCCTGTCGCGCAGATACAAGCTCTTCGATCGCATCCGCCAGGTGGATGCGGTCGATGTTGTAATCGCCGCGCGCCACGCGGATGCGGTGGGCACGCAGCAGCACATCGGCATGGGTGCAGCCCACGGGCGGCTCGAACCGGTAGCTGGCCAATTCGATCAACAGGCCCAGCGGGTCCTTGAAATAGATCGAATCCATGAAACCCCGGTCGCGCGGGCCGGAATGGTCGATACCGCGTTCGTCCAGCCGTTCGACCGCCTGCCAGAAGGTCGCCTGTGACACGTTGAAGGCGATGTGATGCACGCAGCCCGGATCGGTGGGCGTTCGGTCGGGCGTGCCTTTGCGTGTCTCGTTGGTAAAGACGGTGATCAAGCGCCCGTCGCCCGGGTCGAA
Organism: Ruegeria marisflavi; assembly: GCF_025673445.1. NCBI lineage: Bacteria > Pseudomonadati > Pseudomonadota > Alphaproteobacteria > Rhodobacterales > Roseobacteraceae > Ruegeria > Ruegeria marisflavi. The sequence continues at coordinate 26,484 of NZ_JAOVQN010000034.1, read as the reverse complement.
ATAGACATGCCCCTCGTCCGGGTTGTCGAGATTGGGCTGGTCAAACACGAAGGGCATGCCCAGCACCCCCTCCCAGAAGTCGATGGTGCTCTGCCGGTCGGCGCCGGTCAGGGTGATGTGATGCACGCCCTGGGTCTGCAACTTGCGCATTGTCGTCCTCCTCTGCTCCCCGGATACAGCATAGCGCGATGGCGCGATCTCTCAATCACCAGGCGCTGCATTCCCCCAGATCGCCTCTGTCGCTTGCCGGGTGGCGTCGTCGGCGGGAAAGAACATCTCGATCCTGAGTTCGGACATGGCGATGTCGCCGGTGGCGCCAAACTGGGTGATCGTGGTGAAGAAAGACAGTACCCTGTCCCCCAGCCGGTAACGGGCCGGGATCACGGCGGGCATCTGATCGACTGCGGTGCCGGGCTGGGCGGCGACTCTGTCCGCCAGCCGCCCCACTGCCCATTCCAGCACCGGATCGCGGCCGAAATGGGCCAGTTCAGTGCGCAGGCGCGCCAGGCTCAGACGTTCGATTTCGGCCCGGTTTTCCAGTGCCGCCGCTAGCGCCGGATTGTCGAGCAGCGCGTCGATCAGGCTGTCGCCCGCGCCCAGCCCGGTGGCGGCGAACATCGCCTGGGCCGGGCGGTTCATCGCCTTGAGGCACCAGTGCCGGTCCACCGCCATCGCCGGATAGGGTGCGTGGCGGGTCAGCATCCAGTCGACCGCCTGCGAGAGCGGTGCCATTTCGGGTGCGTCGCCTGCCCGGCTGTGATAGGCGGGCGCCAGCCCCGCCGAGGTGAGCCAGCGGTTGCGGGCGCTGCCCGGCACCTCCAGTTCGTCACAGAGCCGCAGCACCATGCCCCGGCTGGGCCGGGCGCGGCCGGTCTCGAGAAACGAGACATGACGCGGCGAGACACCTGCCGACAGGCCCAGTTCCATCTGGCTCATCCGGCGCAGCTGTCGCCATTCCTTCAGCACATCTCCGAACGTGTCCATCATCCCTGCCCTCCGCTTGTCCCAGCATAGGGCATCGGGCGCGGGTTTCACTTACCCCAGAGGTAATTGTTTTGCGGCGGCCCGAGGTGGCAGGCTGGCCCCAGCATCAGAAATGGAGAGTTGAGATGACCCATGACCGCGCCACCCGCCTGCTGTCGCTTGCCGCCATCGCCACCGCGCTGTTCGGGTTGGCCATGTTCGCCACCGTCGCGCTGGACCAGCGCGCCGTGTTCGAGATGTTTCTTGATCTTGCCATCCTGCCCATCGACGGGGCGGACCGTTTGGATACCCCGACCGCGCGGCTGCTGACCGCGATCAGCGGCGGCTTGCTGACCGGGCTGGGGGTGATGATCTGGCAGGTGGTGCGCGACGTCTATGCCCGCGACCCCGAAACCGGCGGGCGGATCATCCTGCGCGGGGTTCTGGCCTGGTTCGTGATCGACAGCGCCGGATCGGTGCTGGCCGGGGCCGCGTTCAACGTAGTGATGAACAGCGGATTTCTGGCCCTGTTCCTGGTGCCGTTGCTCGGGCGGCGTGCGCAAGGGACACCGTCCACATCCGCCCCAAGCAAATAGGGCCGCCCCCGTTTGCCTCCGAAGTAGCCCAGCCAAAGCGGTTGATCCCTGTATCGCGCGCTGTGGAACACATTTTGCTTTTCAGTCCGGGAACCAAAGCGGCCAAAGCGGCGTTCATCCTTCACACAACAAAAATTTGGTATGGAGTATGGATCCGATGCGGTATCACGCAACGGCACTGGCGTTGCTCGTGCTGACGACAACCACCCCCGCCCAGGCTGCTTGTACTGACGACAACAGCGCCGATGCGTCTTGCAACACGCCGTCGCCTGCACGTTTCATGTCCGTAGAACCTTCCTCAGGCGGCCTGAGCGAAGGAGCCCGCCTGCCCGACAACGCGATGGTGCTGATCAACACCGCCTATTACGGGCTTCCACCGGTCGAGAGCGGCTGGTGGTACTTCAAGGTCGATGGCCAGATCTATCGCGCGAACCCAAGTTCACGCGTCATTCTGGAAAGGGTCACGCATCTGGCCAATGCCGCGTTCAAGTCCTGATCGCGTGGCGTCTCACTCTGCCGCCACACGTTCGGGGTTGAGCATCGGTTTCAGGTAGCGCCCAGTGTGGCTGCGCTCGGTTGCGGCCACATCCTCCGGCGTGCCCTGGGCCACGATCATGCCGCCGCCATCGCCGCCCTCGGGGCCGATATCGATGATCCAGTCGGCGGTTTTGACCACATCCAGATTGTGTTCGATCACCACCACCGTGTTGCCCTGTTCGACCAGCTCATGCAGCACTTCGAGGAGTTTGCGCACGTCCTCGAAATGCAGGCCCGTGGTGGGTTCATCCAGGATATAGAGCGTGCGGCCGGTCGATCGGCGGCTGAGCTCCTTGCTGAGCTTCACCCGCTGCGCCTCGCCCCCCGAAAGCGTCGTGGCCTGCTGGCCAACCTTGATATAGCCAAGACCGACGCGGGAAAGCGCGTCCATCTTTTCGCGGATCGAGGGCACGGCCTTGAAGAAATCTTGCGCATCTTCCACAGTCATATCAAGGACATCGGCGATGCTCTTGCCCTTGAACTTCACCTCTAGCGTCTCGCGGTTATAGCGCGCGCCCTTGCAGGTTTCGCAGGTGACATAGACATCGGGCAGGAAGTGCATTTCAATCTTGATGACGCCGTCACCCTGGCATGCCTCACACCGGCCGCCCTTGACGTTGAAGCTGAACCGCCCCGGTTTGTAGCCGCGCGCCTTGGCCTCGGGCAGGCCCGCGAACCAGTCGCGGATCGGCGTGAAGGCACCGGTATAGGTGGCGGGGTTACTGCGCGGGGTGCGCCCGATGGGGCGCTGGTCGATGTCGATCACCTTGTCAAGGAATTCCAGCCCCTTGATCGTCTCGCAGGGCGCGGGCGTCTGGCGGGCGCCATTGAGCCGCATGCTGGCAGTCTTGAACAGGGTCTCGATGGTCAGCGTCGACTTGCCCCCGCCCGAGACGCCGGTGACACAGACGAACTTTCCCAGCGGGAAATCGGCGGTGACCTCGCGCAGGTTGTTGCCGGTGGCCTTGACCACGGTCAGCTTCTTGCCATTGCCGGGGCGGCGTTCGGCAGGGACTGAAATCTCGCGACTGCCCGACAGGTATTGGCCTGTGACCGAGGCCGGATCTGCGGCGATCTGCGAAGGCGTGCCGTGGCTGACCACGCGGCCGCCATGTACGCCGGCACCGGGGCCGATGTCGAACACGTAATCGGCCTCGCGGATCGCTTCCTCGTCATGTTCGACAACGATCACCGTGTTGCCCTGATCGCGCAGGTTCTTGAGCGTGGTCAGCAGGCGGTCGTTATCGCGCTGGTGCAGCCCGATGGAGGGTTCGTCGAGCACATAGAGCACGCCGGTGAGGCCCGAGCCGATCTGGCTGGCCAGGCGGATGCGCTGGCTTTCGCCGCCCGAGAGCGTGCCACTTGAACGGGACAGTGTAAGGTATTCCAATCCCACGTTATTCAGGAAACCCAGCCGCTCGCGGATTTCCTTGAGAATGGCGCGGGCAATCTCGTTTTTCTGGGCGCTCAGCGCGGCGGGCGCGGTGTCGATCCAGGCATAGGCCTCCTTGATCGACATCTGCACCACCTGTCCCACATGCAGGCCCGCGATCTTGACCGCCAGCGCCTCGGGCTTGAGCCGGTAACCGCCGCAGGTGCCGCAGGGGCGGTTGTTCTGGTATTGCTCGAACTCCTCGCGGATCCAGTTACTGTCGGTCTCGCGATAGCGGCGTTCCATGTTGGGAATGACGCCTTCGAAACTGCGGGTGACCTGATAGACGCGGCCGCCCTCGTCATAGCGGAACTGGATTTCCTCTTCGCCCGAGCCATAAAGGAAAACCTGCTGCACCTGTTCCGGCAGATCCTTCCAGGGGGTGTTCTTGTCGAACTGGTAGTGGCGGGCGATGGCCTCGATGGTTTGCAGGAAATACGGCGACTTGCCCTTGCGCCAGGGCGCCAGCGCGCCGTCATAGACCTTGAGGCTCTGGTCGGGGACAACCAGACGCTCGTCAAAGAACAGCTCGACGCCCAGTCCGTCGCATTTCGGACAGGCGCCATAGGGCGCGTTGAACGAGAACAGGCGGGGTTCGATCTCGGGGATGGTGAAACCCGAGACCGGGCAGGCGAAATTCTCGGAAAAGGTGATGCGCTCGGGCTCACCTTCACTGGGCGCGGTTTCCAGAATGGCGATGCCCGAAGCGAGATCGAGCGCGGTGCGCAGGCTGTCGGCCAGCCGGGTTTCAAGCCCTTCGCGCACCACGATCCGGTCGACCACCACGTCGATATCGTGGCGGAACTTCTTGTCGAGCGTGGGCGGCTCGTCCAGCTCGTAGAACTGGCCGTCCACCTTGACCCGCTGGAAGCCCTGCTTGCGCAGCTCCAGGAATTCCTTGCGGTATTCGCCCTTGCGGTCGCGCACGATGGGGGCCAGCAGATAGCCGCGCGTGCCCTCCTCCATCGCCATGATCCGGTCGACCATGTCCTGCACCTGCTGCGCCTCGATGGGTTGGCCAGTGGCGGGGCTATAGGGCGTGCCCGCACGCGCGAACAACAGGCGCATATAGTCGTAGATCTCGGTCACCGTACCGACGGTCGAGCGGGGGTTCTTGCTGGTGGTCTTCTGCTCGATGGAAATGGCCGGGGACAGACCGCTGATATGGTCCACATCCGGCTTTTCCATCATGTCCAGAAACTGGCGCGCATAGGCGCTGAGGCTTTCGACATAGCGCCGCTGACCTTCGGCATAGATCGTGTCAAAGGCCAGGCTCGACTTGCCCGAGCCGGAAAGGCCAGTGATCACCACCAGCTGATCGCGCGGAATATCCACGTCGATCCCTTTGAGATTATGCTCGCGCGCGCCGCGTACCTCGATGAACTTCTGCTCAGCCATGAACTGCCCTCGGACCCAATGCGCAACAGATAGGCGATATGCTGCGAGTCTCCAACCCAATTAACAGAACGTAAAGGGAACAAATCACAAGCGCAACATTTACCCATTACATTCACTTTTTTGAATGTTAAATTCAGGGCATCTTTCCCGGGCTCTAACGCTCATTTTCAGGCAGGCGACATGTTCTTTTTCAAGAAACCCTCTCGCGTTGGTTCATCCGTGGCCGATGCCGTGCAACAGGCGGCAAACGGCGGTCTTTTGCTGATCGACGTGCGCGAGCATGGTGAGGTTCAGTCCACCGGCAAGGCCAAGGGCGCGCTGCATATCCCGCTGATGCGCCTGCGCAACATGGCAGACCGGCGGCACCCGGATTTCCACCCGCTGCTGACCGATGCCGGACCGATCGCGGTCTACTGCGCGTCGGGAGGCCGGTCAGCGCATGCCGAATCCATCCTGCGCGGGCTGGGGTTTGATCCGGTCCACAATATCGGCGGTCTGGGCCATTGGGTTCAGGCGGGCGGCGCGCTGGAACGCGGCTGAGCCGTCTCAGGTCTTGCGCGCCAGCGCCCAGGCGCAGATCGGGAAATCGGGGTCGTTGTCCAGCGGGTCGGTCTCGGGGTGATATTCCGGCGGCCAGGGCGTTTCGAGATTGCGCAGCGCGGCGTGACGGTTGCCCCATTGCTCGGCCCGGATTTCATCCTCGTCGAACCCGCATTCGGTGAGAAAGTTTCTGAGCCCGCGCGCCGACCAGCGGGAATTATCCATCGGGGCTGCGTGAAACGGGATAAAGAATGGCACGGCAAGCCAGAAATGCCCGCCGGGCCGCAGCATCTCCAAAACGTTCAACGTCGCCTCGTAAGGGCGGTCGAGGTGCTCCCAAACCTGATTGGCCATGATCAGGTCAAAGGACAGGATCTGGCCCGCCTCATCCCGATAGGGACCGGCACAGATATCGTATTCGGGATAGATGAAGCGGCGATAGCTGCGAAAGGTGAATTGCTGGCCCCATTTGCCCGAGACCTCGGCAGCATCCAACCGGTCGGGGCCGAGATCCTTGATCATACTGCGACTCGACCGTGCCATGACAATCCGGTTCAAACTGGTCACTGCTAACTCCGTGCTTTGGGTGGCAGGAAAGCAGCCTGTGCGCGGTGCGTCCAGTCGCGCGGGACGCATTTGCGCGCGAATGTGCCAGACAGCGACATTTTCCCCCTTTTCGCGTTTTCCTGACCTCGTAATGCCTGACCATGCTGCGGGATTGCGCGGCGGATTTCGCTTTGAATACGGGGTATTGAATGAAACGGATTGGTTGGGCCGCGCTGGCCTGTTGTCGTCCCTTGAGCCTTGCCGCGCAGGAGCGGCCTCGGCCATTCTGGTGCTGGACGCGTCGGGGTCGATGTGGGGTCAAATCGAGGGCGCGGCGAAAATCGAGATTGCCTGCCGGATCGCGAGCGACCTGCTGGCCACCCTGCCCGCTGATCAGCCGCTGGGGCTGATGGTTTATGGGCACCGGCGCAAGGGCGGTTGCAGCGATATCAAAACGCTGGCCCTGCCCGCGCCGGGCAATCGCACGGCGATCGCCGAGGCGGTGGCCGGGCTGAAGCCCAAGGGCAAGACGCCGATGCTGGACGCGGTGCGTCAGGCCGCCGAGGCGCTGCGCTATACCGAGGAGAAGGCGATCGTGATCCTGGTCTCGGGCGGGTCGAGCCCTGCGACGCCGCCCCCTGCGCCACCGTCGCCGCACTAGAAGCGGCGGGCGTCTATTTCACCGCCCTTGTGGAGGGGTTCGACATCGACGACCCGCAGGCGCTGGCGCAGATGCTATGCCTGACCGATCACACCGGCGGCACCTTTCGCAGCGCCGCCAATGCCGAGGAGTTGGGCGCGGCGCTGACTGCGGGTGGCATGGTCGAGGTCACCAGTACCGGTCCCGATGACCACGGTGATTATCTGATCGCCGGTCCGTTTGGGGCGAACGACGCTAGCTATCTGCACCGCCAAGGGTAACCCGCTGCTGGTGCGCCGGCCGGTGTCGCCGGGCGAATAAGAGATCCGTTATTTGCTGTCGGATGGGATAAAGACCCGCGCCCGCCTGCCGATTACCGTGACCGACCTGACCTTGACGCTCGCGGCGCCCGAGCGGGTGGCGGCGGGCGGCATGGTGGCGGTGACCGATACCGGCCCGGCCTATGACGGCGACTATGTCACCTTTGTCACCCCGGATGCGGGCGTGCTGGATTATCTCGGCTATGCCTATACCAGCGATGGCGCGACCGTGCAGTTACAGGCCCCGGACACGCCCGGCACATATGAGCTGCGCTATGTTTCGACCGTCGCGGGCGCGCGTATCCTGGCCCGCCGCGCGGTGGTGGTGGAGTAAGAAAAACCCTCGCCCGGCATGACTGGGCGAAGGTTAGCTTTGCCGCAGAAGCGGTTGATCTTACATGTGAATGACGCGACCGTAAGCGTCCAGAACGCTTTCGTGCATCATCTCGCTCAGCGTCGGGTGCGGGAAGACCGTGTGCATCAGGTCTTCCTCGGTGGTCTCCAGCTGGCGGCCCACAACATAGCCCTGGATCATCTCGGTCACCTCGGCGCCGACCATATGGGCGCCCAGCAGCTCGCCCGTCTTGGCGTCGAAGATGGTCTTGACCATGCCTTCGGCCTCACCCAATGCAATCGCCTTGCCATTGCCGATGAAGGGGAAGCGGCCGACCTTGATGTCGTATCCCAGTTCCTTGGCCTTGGCCTCGGTATAGCCGACCGATGCCACCTGCGGGTGGCAATAGGTGCAGCCCGCGATGCTTTCGGGCTTGACCGGGTGGGCGTGCTTGCCCGCGATCAGTTCGGCCACCATGACACCCTCGTGGGACGCCTTGTGCGCCAGCCAGGGCGCGCCGGCGATATCGCCGATGGCATAAAGCCCCTCGACCCCGGTGCGGCAATAGGCATCAGTCACCACATGGGTGCGGTCGATCTTGACGCCGAGCGCTTCGAGCCCGAGGTTTTCGACGTTGCCGACGATGCCCACGGCAGAGATCACCGTGTCGAATTCCATCTTCTCGACCTTGCCACCGGTCTCGATATGGGCGGTCACCTTGCCCTTGGCGCGGTCGAGCTGCTTGACCATGGATTTCTCCATGATCTTCATGCCTTGCTTGACAAAGCTCTTCTTGGCGAAGGCGCTGATTTCGGCGTCTTCGACCGGCAGGACGCGGTCCATCACCTCGACCACGGTCGTGTCGGCGCCCAGCGTGTTGTAGAAGCTGGCGAATTCGATGCCGATGGCGCCCGATCCGATCACCAGCAGTTTCTTGGGCATCCGTACCGGTTGCAGCGCGTGCTTGTAGGTCCAAACCAGATCGCCGTCCGCCTCGAGCCCCGGCAGTTCACGCGCGCGCGCTCCGGTGGCGAGGATGATGTTCTTGGCGGTCAGATCCTGCGCGCCCTTGTCGGTCTTGACCGACACCTTGCCCTTGGCCGGGATCGTGGCCGCGCCCATCACAACGTCGATCTTGTTCTTCTTCATCAGGTGACCGATGCCGCTGGAGAGCTGCTTGGCCACCCCGCGCGAGCGTTTCACCACCGCGTCGAGGTCATAGCCGATATTGTCGGCCTTCAGCCCGAATTCCTTGGCGCGCTCCATCAGGTGGAACACTTCGGACGAGCGAAGAAGCGCCTTGGTCGGGATACAACCCCAGTTCAGGCAGATGCCGCCCAGATGCTCGCGCTCGACCACACAGGTCTTGAGCCCCAGCTGCGCCGCGCGGATGGCGGCAACATAGCCCCCCGGTCCGGCACCGATTACGATCACGTCATAGGATTGTGCAGCCATGTTCTTCCCTCGGCCAGACCTGTTTCAAAAACTAGTTTACCATTAAACTATTTTTCAAACGACTTCAACAACAGCGTTCCGCGACAAATTTGACGCAGGGGCACCCAGTGAACCCGTCATGGTGAAGCCTATACGCTTGGGCCCGGTTTCGCTAGAACTGCGTGGTAAGGAACTCGTTCCATTCCCAAGCCGAGGTTTTGACAATGAAGACGCTGAAAGACCTGGTCCTTGCCCTGATCAATGCGACACTGATCCTGGTGGCGCTGTGTCTGTTCCTGGCCTGGCAACTGATGTCCACGGTGGATGGGATCACCGACCGCCTGACGGAGAGCATCCGGATCTTTGCCCCGGTGCGCGACGAGGTTGCGGGCCTAAGGGCCGAGGTATCGGGTTTGCGCGCCGACATCACCGCCATGGGTACGCAAGGCGTGCCGATGACCCGGGTCGAGGCACGGCTGGATGCGATGGGAGCGCGGCTGGATGACATGCAGGCCCGGATGGACGAACTGGCCGCCCTGCCCGACCGGCTGATCGACACGGCCATTGAAACGGCCGCGGACAAATTCGCCCGCAGCCTGTCTGCCGTCAGGGGGTGTGAACCCGTTTCCTGACCGGATCAGCCCGCGGCGGCCTGCAACCGGCGCACAGTCGCACCATATCCGCCGTTGTCGACATAAGCGTTTTCCTGATCCGTGCTGTGCCGTTTCAGGGCATGATTGCGATAAGGGAAGCGGCCGAACTGGCGGATCACCTCGCGATGAGCGCGGGCGTGCAGTAGGTTGGATGGCCCAGACGCAGGCATCCGCTCGCACATCAGGCGCACACAGCGTTCCTGATCGCACAGGTTCTCGGAATGCATCAGCGGCAGATAGAAGAATTGTCGTGCCGGTTCGTCGATCTTCATGTCCCAGCCCTTGTCCACCGCGCATTTGGCCGCCATTAGCGCCGCGCGATCCGTGGTGAAAGCCCGGCCGGAGCCGCGAAACATGTTGCGGGGGAACTGGTCGGTGAGGATGATGTAGGCCAAAACACCGCTGGGATAGGTGAGCCAAAGCGAGAACCGGCCTTCGGACGCCGCCTCCCAAGTGGTCAGGAAGTTTGCCCGGATACGTGCGTCCAGCTCTTCGTCCTGAATGTACCATCCATCCGGACCAACCTCGTCCAGCCAGAACTTCAGAATGTCTTCGGGGCCGACCATAAGTCTGTCTCCACCCTCCATTTTTATCCCCAGCCTCCTGTGGATTAAACGACACTTTACAGTTTTGTTACAGTAAAGTTTTGCAACATAACGACATGAAACAAGGGGAAAATGCCGATTATTGCGACTCTGAGCCGCTTTGAGTGGCCTCATGCGCGGCTTCTTGCGCGAGTTCCACGGCCACCGGAGAGGCGGTTGGATACATATAGGCGACGCTGCCGGTTTCCTCGATCGGGGTCGATGCGCGCTGGGTTGCCCGGTAGGCGGCATAGGCAGCGGTTGCGAACATCAGTGCCGCGATGAAGATGAAGAAACCGGGAGGACCAAACACGCCGTCCGACATCATCCAGCCGGTGGTGACCGGTCCAGCGATAGCGCCCAGACCGTTGATGAACACCAGCCCGCCTGAAGCCGCCGGCATGTCGTCATAGTCGAGATAGTCGTTGGTATAGGCGATCAGCAGCGAATAGAGCGGGTTGGACAGGCCGCCGATAATCAGCGCCGCGAGCAAAAGCAACTCGTACTTCTCGCCCATGATCGCGCCCAGCATCGCGCCACCACCACCGATCAGCGCCACGAACAGGATCAGCACCCGCCGGTCCATCCGGTCGGACAGCCAGCCCAGAGGGTATTGGACAAACAGCGCGCCGACGTAAAAAGTGGCAATAAAGATCGACAGTTGGGTCAAGCTCAGCCCCACTTTGGCGGCATAGACCGCGCTCATCCCGAATTGGGCCGAGAACACGCCGCCAAGCAGAAGCATCCCGACGCAACCGAGCGGCGAGGTCTTCATCAACGCCTTGAGGCTCATCGGTTTGGTACTGTCAAAGGCCGGGGTCGGAGAAATCGACAGCAGGATCGGCCCGAAGGAGATCGACACCAGGATCGAGGCGATGATGAACGCCTCGTACCCGCCGGGATCGCCCACCTGGATCAGGCCCTGCGCCACGATGATACCGGTCACCTGCACGATCATGTAGAGCGACAGCGCCTTGCCGCGGTTGGAATTGTCGGCGGCGTTGTTCAGCCAGCTTTCGGCGGTGACATAGACGCCTGAGAAGCAAAAGCCGATGATGACCCGCCCTAGCATCCATGCATAGGTGTCGGGCAGCGCGGGATACATGATCATGACCGCAGAAATGAACGAGGCCAGCGCCGCAAAGACACGCACATGCCCGACCCGGCGGATCATCTCGGGCGCCATGCGCGAACCGCCGAGAAAGCCGACGAAATAGGCCGACATGACAAGCGACATCTCGAAGGTCGAGAACCCCTCGATCTCGCCTCGGACGCCCAGCAACGTGCCTTGCAGGCCGTTGCCGACCATCAAAAAGCCGATCCCCAGAAGCAGCGCCCATGCGCTGGAAAGAACCTGAAGCATAAATCGTGACCTTCGATGGAAAGGAGGGGGAGCTGTAAGAGAAAATGGCCGCAGCGGGCCGGGTCTGTCCACGCCAAAAGCGGCGGGGTTGCATCCGTTACCGTCTAGCCCGGCAACAACAGGGACGCGTCCCCGTAGGAAAAGAAGCGATACTTGTTCTTGACCGCATGCGCATAGATGCGGCGGATGCGCTCTGGCCCCATCAGCGCCGAGACCAGCATCAGAAGCGTCGATTTTGGCAGGTGAAAGTTGGTCATCAGCCCGTCGGTGACCCGGAACTGGAACCCCGGATAGATGAAAATGTCGGTCTCGCCTTCCCATGGGGCGATGGCGCCGCCGCGCGCGGCGCTTTCGATGAGGCGCAGCGCGGTGGTGCCGACCGGGATCACCCGGCCGCCTGCGGCCTTGGTCGCGGCGATCTCGGCTGCGGCCTCGGGGCTGACCCGACCCCATTCGGCGTGCATTCTGTGGGTGGTGACGTCCTCAACTTTGACCGGCAGAAAGGTGCCCGCGCCCACATGCAGGGTAACATGGGTGAAACTCACGCCGTGAGCGGCAAGCGCAGCCAACAGCGGTTCATCGAAATGCAAGGAAGCGGTTGGGGCGGCAACAGCGCCGGAATGACGGGCCCAGACCGTCTGGTAATCGGTCTTGTCCTGGGCGTCGGCGGGACGTTTGGCGGCGATATAGGGCGGCAGCGGCATGGCGCCCGCCTCGGCCAGGGCGGCGTCGAAATCCTCGCCCGCGAGGTTGAAGCGCAGATAGGCCTGACCATCGGCGATGCGGTCCGCAGTGGCGGACAGGTCAGCGGAAAAGGTGATCACCTCGCCCGGGTGCAGTTTCCGCAGCGGTTTGACCAGCGCGGCCCAGGTGCTGTCGGCCTGGGGCTCCAAAAGCGTGACCTCGATCCGGGCCGAGACCTCGCCCTGCGCACTCTGCCGGGTACGGCTGCCGCTTAGGCGAGCGGGGATCACCCGGGTGTCGTTCAGCACCATCCGGTCACCGGGGCGGAGCCAGGCGGTCAGATCAGACACGATGGAATCGGTGATCGTATCTCCCTCAGCCACCAGCAGACGCGCCGAAGATCGCGGCCGGACCGGCCGCGTCGCGATCAGCCCTTCGGGCAGGTCAAAATCGAAATCGCTCAGTTTCATGGCCCGCGCCTATAGAGCGCGCCAGCGGCTTTGACCACAGGCAAAGTGATCAGCGGTCGCCACCAGGCGAGGATGGGCGCGGTTTCGCTTCTACCGGTGGCGGCGGGGTCTCGCCCGGCGCGACCGGGGCCTGCGGGGCCGGCGCGCGGATCACATCGCGCAGAAAGCCCGGCGCCAAGCCCGACAGCGGGTTCACAAAGACCTGCGGATTCTCCATCGAGCCTGTCAACGTGTAGTTGAAGCCGATCAATCCCTCGCCCTTACGGGTCAGCACGCTACCGATCCCGTTGACAAGGTAGATCGGGGAAATTGCACCACGCAGGTCCAGCGTGCCGCGTTCCGTATCGACGACCCCATTCATCGACAGGCCGATCGAGGGGCCAACGGCGCTGCCTTCCAGTACCGTAAGGGTCGTCGGGCTGAGCCGCATCCGTCCCTCGATCTCGCTGAACAGGATGCCTTGTCCGGACATTTCATCCAAGAGGCCGACAAGGCTCATTGCGTTCAGAAGCGCCGCCATGGCGGGCGCGTCCTTGATCCGGGTGCTGCGCACGCGCAACTGGCCATCGTAGTTGCCTGAATCGCCGACCGGATCGAGCGACAACTGAAAGCTGCCGCCATGGGCCTGGCTGATGATACCGGCGGCCCGGAAAACCTGACCCGCGTCGGCGGAGCGCAGGACCATGCCGCTGCGGGTGCCGCGCGCGATCATCTGACCTTCGAGATCGGCAGATCCGTTCAGCTTGCCGACAAAGCCGCCCGCCAGTCCGCCGGTGGTGGTGAATGTGCCCCGCATGCCGGTCAGCGCCATCGTATCGGTGACCTGAAGCCGGTCGAGCGACACGTTGAGCGCTGGTCCTGCGCCTGCCCCGCCGCTGCCAGAGGTCTCGCCGAAGGTCGCGGCGCGCAGATCCATGCGTCCGCCCAGAACGGCGATGTCAGGCGCCCGTCCGGCCCGCCCGATCAGGTCGACCGGCACGGCAAGCCAGTCGGCCAGTTCAAAGGTGGTGAACTGCGCCTTGTCAAAGCTGCGGTCCTCGCGGAAGCTGACAGCGCCCCGCGCTCGCAGACCGGCCGCGTCGATCTCCAACCTGTCGACCCTGCCCCCCGCACCAAGTGTTGCACCAATTACGAGCCGCCCTGTTGTCGCTTCGGGTTTGGCCCAGCCCAGTTCGGGAAGTGACAGGCGCACGCCCTGAAGATCCGATTGCGCCTCGAGCCGCAGCGGCTGACCGCCACCGATGCCAAGCGTGAACTGCGCCGATCCGGCCCCGGTCACCATGCCGTCGGGCAGACCCAGTCGTTGTTCACTCACCAGCGCGGGGGAGAGTTCGATACTGCCGCTTACCTCGCTTCGAGCAGACTCGCCCTGGGCCAGGGGCTGGCGCCAGCGCACCTTGGCCGGAACCGAGCCGAATTGTCCCTCGCCCCGGAGCGCGATCTGGTGCTGGTTGCCGGTCAGTTCCAGCTGCTTTGCAGAAACCACTGTCCCCGGCACCAGATCGGTGCTGCGAACCTCGTCAATGGTACCGGCAAGGTGGAAGTCCATATCGCCCAGCTTGACCCCGTCGCGCAACGGCAGGGCCAGGGTACCGGCCAGATTGGCCCGTCCCTCGGCGATGGTTATCGGCAGATTGGCCTTGTCCATGATGCTGAGCGGCGCACGGTTCAACAGCGACAGCGCCGCTGTCACCGAGCCATTGGCGGTGATCCTGGCAATGCCCGGCGCCGACTTGCGGATACCGATATCGGGAATGATGAACGAGGTGCCGCTAGCGTCGATGGCGCCGCCTTCTTCCGGCAGGATCTGGCCCGCGTCGGCGGTCACGGCAAAACGGCCGCCCAACAGGCTGGCCTGTCCGCGCGCATTGACCAGCGGCGGCAAAGTCTTGGCAAAGCGGATCTCGGCTTCGGCGAAATCGAAATCGGCATAGAGGTCGGGCGGCGCGCCGGGCCTGAGCCTGAGGGCCAGATCGAGATCGCTGAGTTCGGCTGTCCGCAGGTTCTCGACCACCCATTCACGCGGCTTGGGCGCGGCCCTCTCCGGCCAGTAACCCAACACCTGTGCGGGCGTGATGGCGTCTAGCTGAGCGTCAAGCGCAAGCTGCCAGCCGTCCGGATCGGCCGCCAGATCGCTGCGCACCAGCAAGGTGCGGCCGTCATCGATCACGTTCATCCGGCCCACCTGCACCCGGAACGGATTGAGCCGCATCTGAAAGTCGATCTCGGCCCGATCCAGGTCCAGGGGCGCGTCAAAGACATTTGCCGGGTTCACCCGCAGGCCCGACAGGCTGAACTGCGCCACCAGCCGGTCCAGCCGCCCCTGATCGAGCCCATCGAGATACGCGTCGCCTTCGGCCCTGGCCGCCCCCCAGGCGCTGTCGACCGAGATCTCGGCAAAGGTCAGTTTCTGCGCCGCCGGAAGGTAGGTGAAATAGGTGCGCGCGGTGTTGAAGGGGATCGGCTTGGTATTGGGGTTGGGTTGCACCACACCGGCGCCGATATGCAGGGTCGCCGAGATCGGCGAGAGGCTGCCATCCTCGCCGATGCCGCCGCGCACAGATCCGGAAATCGGCGCATCCAGAACCTGGAGCCAGGCCAGCGCCGGGGCCTGGGCCGCGATGTCCGATGCGGCCACATCGGTCACCGAAACGCCGAAACTGGCGCTCGGCTTGCCCAGGGTCGAGCTGTAGTTCGCCTCAACCCGGCTGGCGTAGGCCCGGCCGCTGAGCACCGAGAACTCGGTCGCCATGCGCATCGCGTCACTGTTGCGCGTGACCAGCACCTGGCCGCCATCGAGCGTCCAGGCCCGGCCCTGTTGCAGATCCTCGTATTCCATGGCCAGCGAGGTCACCTCGATCGAGGTGAGGGCCTGGAGCGCGGGATTGAGGAACACGCCGTCGAGCGTTTCCAGCACCTGCGCCAGTGTCGGGGCCTGTTCGACCGCCGCCTGGCCACCGCCCAGCGACAGGGTGAAGCGCCCCTCGGCGTCGCGGCGCAGGTTTGCGTAGGCGCCGCTGAGCGCGATCCGTTTCGGCTGCACCTGCCCGCGCAGCAGCGGGCGCATGGCGAGGCTCGCCTCGGCATCGCTGAGCCGGGCGATCACGCGGCCTTCGGTGTCCGACAGTTCGACATCGCGCAGGTGCAGACGCGGGCGCCATCCCTTGTTGATGACAAAGGACACGTCACCGAACCGGACCTGTTTGTTGCCGAGCAGCATGTTCAGCCGCGCTTCGACCCGCGCCTTGACCCAGGGCGGCGGCTGCAAGGTCTGGCCCGGGACCATAAGCGCCGAAAACGCGGCCAGAAACACCAGCAGAAGCGTGCCGCGCATCGCCCAAACAAGCGTGACCCGCCGCTTGCTGCGGCGCGGTTTCTCCGGGGTTTTCCGGCCTGATTTGGGTTCGGTGTCTTTCAACTTTCCTGCCGCGACCTATTATGCGCGCAACATATCCATGAAACCCTTAGCGGAGTTTTCCTATGCCCGACATTTCCGATAACGCCCCCGATTTCACGCTGCCCCGGGACGGCGGCGGCGAGATCAGCCTGTCCGGCCTGCGCGGTGGCGCGGTTGTAGTGTTCTTCTATCCCCGTGACGATACCCCGGGATGCACCAAGGAATCCATCGGCTTTTCCGACCATTTGCAAGCCTTTGCCGAGGCGGGTGCAACGGTGCTGGGCATCTCCAAGGATACCGTCGCCAAGCATGACAAATTCGTGGCCAAGCACGGGCTGACCACCGCGATGCTGTCGGATGCTGACAGCGATACCTGCGAGCGGTACGGGGTCTGGGTTGAAAAGAACATGTACGGCAAGAAATCCATGGGGATCGAGCGGTCGACCTTTCTGATCGACGCCGAGGGGCGCATCGCCCGGATCTGGCGCAAGGTCAAGGTCGACGGTCATGTGGCCGAGGTTCTGGACGCGGTCAAAGCGCTGTGAGCCTGACGTTGACCGAAATGGCGGTGGAGGTCCTGTCCACCGCCGACGGGCGTGCCAAGACCGCGCTGTCGCGCCGCCATGCCAGCGCGTGGTTCGCCGCGCGCCGCGGCGAGAGTGAACCGATTGCGGTGGGCACGGCCAACCCACCCCTGCATCCCGCCCGGCCCGATCGGCCCGAATTGCTCAGCCCCCGCGACGTGCCGCGCCGTCGGCCGGGGTCCGAGGCGGGGCGCATCGCGCTGTTGCATGCGGTGGCGCATATCGAACTGAACGCGGTCGATCTGCACTGGGATATCGTGGCGCGGTTCGGCCATGTACCGATGCCGATCGGGTTTTATGACGACTGGGTGAAATGCGCGGATGAGGAATCCAAGCATTTCAACATGGTCTGCGAAGTTCTTGAGAGCATCGGGAGTCATTATGGCGCGCTGCCCGCCCATGCCGGCATGTGGCGCGCGGCCGAGGATACGGCCGAGGATCTGATGGGGCGCCTCGCAGTGGTGCCCATGGTGCTGGAGGCGCGCGGTCTGGATGTGACACCGGGCATGATCGAGATCTTTCGCAAGGCGGGGCTGTCCCAGGCGGTGGCGGCGCTGGAGGTGATCTATGCCGAGGAAGTGGGCCACGTGGCCTATGGTTCGAAATGGTTCCATTTCCTCTGCGGGCGCGAGAACGCCGACCCAAAGGATGTGTTTCACGACCTGGTGCGGCGCTATTTCCATGGCGCCCTGAAGCCCCCGTTCAACGAGGAAAAACGCGCCGAAGCGGGCCTGCCGCCCGATTTCTACTGGCCTCTGGCCGAGGAGACCCCGGCACGGGACCGGCCCGTCTGATCCCGTCGCCGGGTTCGATCGGCGGATTTTTGCCAAAAAATCAAGCAGCCCCGTGCCGTTTTCGCCCAACCGGTAAACAATCTTGCCCGATCCGCCCGAACCGCTTATGCACTCGGGCCAAGGCCCGGCTCCTCTCAGCCGGACGGGTCTTGTACGGGGACAACAAGGGATGGGCTGGTGCGGACACGTCTGGCGATCAAGATACACGCGTTTCTGGAACAGCGGTTTCCGGAACGCAGGGTTTTTCTGAAATCCGACAGTGATACGCGGTTCATCCGGCTCAAATCAGAAACTCAGATCGTCGCCTTTGCCGGGGCGACTGTGTTTGTCGCCTGGACCATCGTGGCCACCGCGATCCTGATGATGGACAGCATCGGGTCGGGCAATTTCCGCGAACAGGCGAAACGAGACCAGGCCACCTATCAGGAACGGCTGAACGCGATCTCGGCCGAGCGGGACGCCCGCGCCGAAGAGGCGGTGGCCGCGCAGCGCCGGTTCAACGCCGCATTGGCGCAGATCTCGGTGATGCAGTCGGAACTGCTGGAGTCCGAAACCCGGCGGCGCGAGCTGGAAACCGGGATCGAGGTGATCCAGACCACCCTTCGCGCGACGATGAAACAACGCGAGGCCGCGCGCGAAGCACTGGCGGTCCTGAAGGAAGAGACCGGAGAGAACGGCGCAGTGCACCTGGCAGCGAGCGAGTTGCCAGCGCAGATGACATTCATAGCCCAAGCGCTTGAGCGCACCGCCCAGCAACGGGATCAGATCCATTCCGACGCGCAATCAGCGCTGGCGGCCCGAGCGGAGCTGGAGCTGGAAATCAAGCTGATGCAGGAGCGCAACGACCAGATTTTCCGCCAGCTGGAAGAGGCGATGACGGTTTCGGTCGAACCGCTGGACAAGATGTTCCGCGCGGCCGGCATGCCGACCGACAGCATCCTGGAACAGGTCCGGCGCGGCTATAGCGGCCAGGGCGGGCCGCTCACCCCTTTGTCCTTTTCCACCCGGGGTGAAGAACCCTCGGCGGACGAGATTCGCGCCAACAACCTGTTGCAGCAGATGGATCAACTGAACCTCTATCGGATTGCGGCGGAGCGCGCGCCCTTTGCCAACCCGGTCCGGGCCGCCGTGCGATTCACCAGCGGCTACGGTTATCGGCGCGATCCCAAGACCGGCGGCAAACGGATGCACAACGGGTCGGATTTTGCAGGGAAACATGGCACCGACATCTATGCCACCGCAGACGGCGTGGTCGTGCATGCGGGTTGGGAATCAGGTTTTGGCAAACTGGTCAGGATCCAGCATGATTTTGGAATCGAGACGCTCTACGCCCATAATTCACAGATCCGCGTGAAGGTCGGTCAAAGGGTCTCGCGCGGGGATCATATTGCTGATATGGGTAGCACCGGACGGTCCACCGGTACCCACCTTCATTACGAGGTGCATGTCAACGGACGACCTGTTAACCCCATGACTTACATCAAGGCTGCACGCAATGTTTTCTAAGAGCAAAATCAACGAGCCCGCCCCCAAGGCACCCGAGGCGGTAAAACCCGCCACTTCCACGGCACCCGCTGCGCCCGCTCCGAGCGATTTCAAGGCGGCCGCGCCCAAGCCGAAGCCGCCGGCGTCCGTTTTGTCCTCGGATTTGCATATCACCGGCAACATCAAGACCAGCGGCGATATCCAGGTCGAAGGCTCGGTCGAGGGCGATATCCGGGCCCATCTGCTGACCATCGGCGAAACCGCGACCATCAAGGGCGAAGTGACCGCCGATGACGTGGTGATCAACGGCCGCATCGTGGGCCGCGTGCGGGGGCTGAAGGTGCGCCTAACATCGACCGCAAGGGTCGAGGGTGACATCATCCACAAGACCATAGCCATCGAAAGCGGTGCCCATTTCGAAGGTTCGGTGCAGCGTCAGGATGACCCACTGAACCCCGGTCGCGCGGCCAAGCCCGCTGCCAACCCGGCAGCGACAGCCCCTGCAGCAAAACCCGAAGGCGTCTGAAGCCAAAACGGCCAGCCAGTCTAACAGGGACAGTGATGCGCCGCGGAATGCTTTCCGCGGCGCTTCTTTTGCCAGTGTCTGCGTCTCAGTCGCTCGATGCCGAGGTTACTGAGTTACCGACACTTTCTTCATGATATCCGGCTGGCCAATCACCGACCCGTTCGGGCCGGTGCCGCGTTTGATCGCGTCGACCACTTCCATGCCACCGGTAACCTTGCCGACAACGGTATACTGGCCATCCAGAAACGGACCGGGGGCAAACATGATGAAAAACTGCGAGTTGGCGCTGTTGGGATCCTGCGCCCGCGCCATTCCCACAATGCCCCGTTCGTAAGTGAGGTTCGAGAACTCGGCCGGCAGATCGGGGCGGTCAGATCCGCCGCGCCCAGCCAGCCGCATGTCGCCTCCGAGACGTCCGTACTGGACATCGCCGGTCTGGGCCATGAACCCGTCGATCACCCGGTGAAACACGACTCCGTCGTATTTTCCCTCGGCGGCAAGCGCGGTGATCTGCTCCACATGCTTGGGAGCAACGTCCTCGAAAAGGTCGATGGTGACCGTGCCTTTCGCCTCACCCTCGACCTCGATCTTGAGACCGGTGGCTGCGGCCGGGACGGCCATCAGCGCCAGAAGGGCGGCGAGCTTATACATCCGCGGCCACCTTGACGCTGATCATGCGATCGGGGTTTGCAGGGGGTTCGCCCTTGGTGATGGCATCGACATGCTCCATGCCCGAGATCACCCGGCCATAGACGGTGTACTGGCCGTTCAGGAAATGGTTGTCCTTGAAGTTGATGAAGAACTGGCTGTTGGCCGAGTTCGGGTTGGCCGAACGCGCGGCGCCCAGCGTGCCCCGGTCATGCGGCAGTTTGGAAAACTCGGCCGGCAGGTTCGGCAGCGACGAACCGCCGGTACCGGCCATGCGGATATTGAACCCGTCTTCCATGTCACCGTTGGCAACATCGCCGGTCTGGGCCATGAAGCCGTCGATCACCCGGTGAAAGCAGACATTGTCATACTCGCCAGCGCGGGCCAGTTCCTTCATCCGCTCGGAATGCTTGGGCGCCACATCGGGCAGCAGCTCGATCACCACATTGCCGTCCTTCAGCTCGATGATGATGGTGTTTTCGGGATCCTTGATTTCGGCCATCGGGCCCTCCTGTCACGTTGATTGCCGGGAACCTAACCATCACGCGCGCAATCGACAAGGCGCGCCATTGACGGGCGCGCGCAATCGGGTAGAGAAACGCCTAGCATTTGATCAGGGAGAGTGCGGAATATGGGCTGGAAGACACTCGACGACATGGACCTGAACGGCAAGCGCGTGCTGGTGCGGGTCGATATCAACGTGCCGATCGTGGACGGAGTGGTGACCGACTCGACCCGGATCCGTCGTTTGATGCCAACAGTGCGCGACATCATCGCCGCAGGCGGCCGCCCCATCCTGCTGGCGCATTTCGGCCGCCCGGGCGGCGAGCGGCGCAAGAACCTGTCGCTGAACCAACTGGTCCCGACGCTGGAGCGCGCCTTTGGCACCAAGGTGCTGTTCGCTGACGATTGCGTCGGCCCCGCCGCCGAGGAGGCCGCCGAAGCGCTGCAACCGGGCGAGGTTCTGCTGCTGGAAAACACCCGGTTTCATGCCGAGGAGACCAAGAACGACCCGGCGCTGGCCGCTGGCATGGCAAGGCTGGGTGACATTTTCTGTAACGATGCGTTCTCTGCCGCTCACCGCGCCCACAGCTCGACCGAGGCGATCGCGCGCCTTTTGCCCTCTTGCGCCGGACGTTTGATGCAGGCCGAGTTGGAAGCGCTTGAAAAGGCGTTGGGCAAGCCCAAGCGCCCGGTCACTGCGGTTGTCGGTGGCGCTAAGGTGTCGACCAAATTAGAACTATTGGGCAACCTGATCGAGAAAGTCGATTACCTGGTGATCGGCGGTGGCATGGCGAACACCTTCCTGGTAGCCAAAGGCCATTCTGTAGGTAAGTCGCTGGCCGAGCGGATCATGAAAGACACTGCGGCCGAGATCTTGACCAAGGCCGAGGCGGCGGGCTGCACCATCGTCCTACCGAGTGATGTGGTGGTGGCCAAGAAATTCGAAAGCCACGCCCCCCACGAAGTATTGCCCGCGGATCGCTGCCCAGAAGACGGCATGATCCTCGACGCGGGCCCCGAGAGCCTAACCGCCATAAAGGCAATTTTTGAGAAGAGCCGCACAGTGATCTGGAACGGGCCGTTGGGCGCATTCGAACTGGAGCCTTTTGACGCTGCGACCAATGCCGCCGCGCTGAAGGCTGCTGCGCTGACGCGCGCCGGCAAGCTGGTCTCGGTGGCCGGCGGCGGCGATACAGTGGCTGCTCTAAATGCCAGCGGCGCAGCGGGTGACTTCACCTATATTTCGACAGCTGGCGGCGCCTTCCTCGAGTGGATGGAAGGCAAGACTTTGCCCGGCGTTTCCGCCTTGCTGTCCTGACCTGATCACTTTGATCTTCCGCAAAAGGGCGGCCTATACGGGTGTGCCCAAATGGAAAGGATTTGGGGATTCACAAGGCGAATCACCTATGCCATAGTGGCATCAGGCGCCCAAAAGAGGCGTTCCAAAGGCAAATCAAGCGGCAGGTACATCGAGTGTCCCGTTCCACCAGACCCAGTTTTGGCGCACTGATCTTTTTCGCAGTTTCCTTTGCGCTGGGGACGTATTTCACCTTCGCAGCGGTGCAGGGCGACTTCGGCCTTTTCCGGCGCGTCGAAATTGCGGCGGAACGGGACATGCTGTCGCGCAAGCTGACGGAACTTCAAGGTCAAATTGACCAGATGGAGAACCTCACTCAGCGCCTCTCCGACGATTACCTCGATCTTGATCTGTTAGACGAACAGGCCCGCTCGGTTCTGGGGCTGTTGCGTTCAGACGAAATCGTCATCCGCTGAGGCCGAGCCCAGGATTTCACGGAAATCCTGTAGCAAAATCTTCGTTGAAGATTTTGGGCGCGCGGTGGCAGATTTCCCCCGCGTCATATTATCTCTCGCCATGAGCACTCAAATGCTTTATTAAATAGTTTAATGCTAAACTATCTTGCCGCAAGGGGGAGACCGCAGTGACGACCGCCAAAAAGACGCCAAGAAAATCAAATATTTCGGCTGACGAGCTGAAACACTATTACCGCGAAATGCTACTGATCCGCCGATTCGAGGAAAAGGCCGGCCAATTGTATGGCATGGGGCTGATCGGCGGTTTCTGCCACCTCTACATCGGCCAAGAGGCTGTTGTCGTCGGGCTCGAAGCTGCGACCGAAGAGGGCGACAAGCGTATCACCTCCTACCGCGATCACGGCCACATGCTGGCCTGCGGCATGGATCCGGGCGGCGTGATGGCCGAACTGACCGGCCGCATCGGCGGGCTCAGCAAGGGCAAGGGCGGCTCGATGCACATGTTCTCGAAAGAGAAACATTTCTATGGCGGCCATGGCATCGTCGGCGCGCAGGTGCCGCTGGGCGCGGGCTTGGCCTTTGCCGACAAGTATCTGGACAACGGCCGCGTCACCTTCGCGTATTTCGGCGATGGTGCCGCTAACCAGGGCCAAGTCTATGAAACCTTCAACATGGCCGCCCTGTGGAAGTTGCCGGTGATCTTCGTCATCGAGAACAACCAATATGCCATGGGCACCGCCCAGAAACGCTCGACCTCCTCGCCCGACATCTATACGCGCGGCGAAGCCTTCGGCATCCCCGGCGAAACTGTCGATGGCATGAACGTGCTGTCGGTGAAAGAGGCCGGGGAAAAGGCCGTGGCCCACTGCCGCGCTGGCAAGGGCCCCTATATCCTCGAGGTCAAGACCTATCGCTATCGCGGCCACTCGATGTCGGACCCGGCCAAGTACCGGACCCGCGAAGAGGTGCAGAAAGTGCGCGAACAGAGCGACCCGATCGAGATGGTGCGCGAGATGCTGCTCAGCGGCAAACACGCCACCGAGGATGACCTGAAGGCGATCGACAAGGAGATCAAGGAGATCGTCAACCAGGCCGCCGAATTCTCGAAAGAAAGCCCCGAGCCGTCCGTGGACGAGCTCTGGACCGATATCTACGCCTGAGAGGACATCACGACATGGCAACCGAAATTCTGATGCCCGCCCTGTCTCCGACCATGGAGGAAGGCACCCTGGCCAAATGGCTGGTCAAGGAAGGCGACACCGTATCCTCGGGCGATATCCTGGCCGAGATTGAAACCGACAAGGCGACTATGGAGTTCGAGGCGGTCGACGAAGGGATCGTCGGCAAGATTCTGATCGCCGAAGGCACCGAAGGCGTCAAGGTCAACACCCCGATCGCCATCCTGGTGGAAGAGGGCGAAAGCGTCGAGGCGGTAACAGCGGCCGCACCCGCGGCTGCCGCGGGCAACGAGGCGGCCTCCGCAGGAGGCTCCGAGGCGCCCGCAGCCCCTGCCCCCGCTGCGGCTCCCGCCGCCCCCAAGGTGGACCTGTCACCCGACTGGCCCGCCGACGCGCCGATGAAAACCCAGACCGTGCGCGAAGCGCTGCGCGACGCTATGGCCGAAGAGATGCGCGCCGACGAGGCGGTCTATCTGATGGGCGAGGAAGTTGCCGAATACCAGGGCGCCTACAAGATCTCCCAGGGCATGCTGGACGAGTTCGGCTCCAAACGCGTGATCGATACGCCAATCACCGAGCACGGCTTTGCCGGGATCGCAGTCGGCTCCGCCTTTGGTGGGCTCAAGCCCATCGTCGAATTCATGACCTTCAACTTCGCCATGCAGGCGATCGACCATATTATCAACTCGGCTGCCAAGACGCTCTACATGTCCGGCGGCCAGATGGGCTGTCCCATCGTGTTCCGTGGCCCCAACGGCGCCGCGGCCCGCGTGGGTGCCCAGCACAGCCAGGACTATGCCGCCTGGTACATGCAGATTCCCGGCCTCAAGGTGGCGATGCCCTATTCGGCCGCCGATTACAAAGGCCTGATGAAATCGGCGATCCGCGATCCGAACCCGGTGATCTTCCTGGAAAACGAAATCCTCTATGGCCGCAGTTTCGATGTGCCGCAGGTCGATGACCTGGTGGTGCCCTTCGGCAAGGCACGGATCTGGCGCGAGGGCACCGATGTAACCATCGTCAGCTTCGGCATCGGCATGCAATACGCGCTCGAGGCCGCCGAGCGGCTGGCCGCTGACGGCATCAGCGCCGAGGTTATCGACCTGCGCACCCTGCGCCCGATGGACCTGCCGACCGTGATCGCCTCGGTGATGAAGACCAACCGTCTGGTCACCGTCGAGGAAGGCTGGCCGCAGGGCTGCGTCGGCAGTTACATCGCCTCCGAGGTGATGCAACAGGCGTTCGACTATCTCGACGCGCCTATCATCACCTGCACGGGCAAGGACGTACCGATGCCCTATGCCGCGAACCTGGAAAAACTGGCGCTGGTCACCACCGATGAAGTGGTCGCAGCCGTCAAACAAGTGACCTATCGGTAAGGAGCGACAGAAATGCCCACCGAAATTCTGATGCCCGCCCTCTCTCCCACCATGGAGGAAGGCACGCTCGCCAAATGGCTGGTCAAGGAAGGCGATAGCGTCTCCTCCGGAGATCTGCTGGCCGAGATCGAAACCGACAAGGCGACGATGGAGTTCGAAGCCGTCGACGAAGGCATCGTCGGCAAGATCCTGGTGCCCGAGGGCACCGAAGGGGTCAAGGTCAACACCCCCATCGCGGTCCTGCTGGACGAGGGCGAAAGCGCGGGCGATATCGCCAGCACGTCCAAGGCTGCCCCGGCCACCACAGCTGGCAACCAGGCCGCCCCTGCGGCGTCCGAGGCGCCCGCAGCGGCGCCCACCCCCGCCCCGGCCGCGCCCAAGGGTGGCGACGGCGGCCGAGTCTTTGCCTCGCCACTGGCGCGCCGGATCGCTGCTGAAAAGGGGCTCGATCTGTCGCAAATCGCGGGCTCCGGCCCACATGGCCGCATCGTCAAGGCGGATGTGATCGGGGCCACCGCCCCGGCGACGGCCCCTGCCCCCGCTGTCGCCGCCTCTGCCCCGGCTACCGCTGCCGCAGCGCCCACCGCAGCGCCCAGCGGCCCCAGCGCCGACATGGTCGCCCGCATGTACGAAGGCCGCGCGTACGAAGAGGTCAAGCTCGACGGCATGCGCAAGACCATCGCTGCGCGGCTGTCCGAGGCCAAGCAGACGATCCCGCATTTCTACCTGCGCCGCGATATCAAGCTGGATGCGCTGATGAAGTTCCGCGCCCAGCTGAACAAGCAGCTCGAAGGGCGCGGCGTCAAGCTGAGCGTCAACGACTTCATCATCAAGGCGGTCGCCAATGCGCTGCAACAGGTGCCCGACTGCAACGCGGTCTGGGCAGGTGACCGGGTGCTGAAGCTGAAGCCTTCGGACGTGGCCGTTGCCGTCGCCATCGAGGGCGGGTTGTTCACACCGGTGCTGAAGGACGCCGACATGAAATCGCTCTCGGCGCTGTCGACCGAGATGAAGGACCTGGCCGCCCGGGCCCGCGACCGCAAGCTGGCACCGCAGGAATACCAGGGCGGCACATTCGCCATCTCGAACCTGGGCATGTTCGGCATCGACAATTTCGACGCCATCGTGAACCCGCCGCATGCAGGTATCCTGGCGGTGGGCACTGGGGTCAAGAAACCGGTGGTCGGTGCCGACGGCGAGTTGACCGTGGCCACAGTGATGTCGGTGACCATGTCGGTCGATCACCGGGTGATCGACGGCGCGCTCGGCGCACAGCTGTTGCAGGCTATCGTCGACAACCTGGAAAACCCGATGGTGATGCTGGCCTGATGGGCCGCCATTGTGAAACAAACAAAGCCCCGGTTCACGACCGGGGCTTTTCGTTTGCTGTACAGCTGCTGGTTTCGATTGGCTGCTTCGTGCCCATGACCGATGTTCGGCCAGCAGATGCAGCAATCGACGCGCGGTCTGCGCGGCTTTTCTCGCTGGCTCACTCGACTGCGCTGCTGGTGCCCAAGTCTGAAATTGGATCTCCTGTGAACACTTTCTGATGCTGCTCGTAGACTTTGTTGAAAACGACTGAATCATAGGTGGCGTCGTATTCCGTGAAGTTGTCCAAGAGAAAATTGGCGCACCAGACGTAATATTCTAGGGTCTGTTGAGATTCAGGATTCCCATCTGGTCTAGGTTCTGATTCAAACTCCCAAAAGGGAGGTCTGAATG
>NZ_JAOVQN010000033.1:0-35159 GCF_025673445.1 Ruegeria marisflavi | reverse complement strand
ACGACACAGCGTAGGCGCCACTTCCAGGTCTATCTGTTGAACATTCCAGGGCCGTCCCGAGAGTTCGAATCCCATCCCCTCCGCCACTTGCCCTCGCGAAAGCGTTCTCCCGATCCGGCCGCGGCCGGATTTTTCCGTTATATTGAAGGGTTATGCGGGCGGGGCTGAGCACTGGCCCCTGCGCCAGGAGGCCCGGAAACGGTCTCTCCGGGCCGATATTATCCGGACCTCTCGACTGCTCGATTTCGGTGTAGAGCCTGCAACCCTCCGAAATTCAGGGGAAAAATTGAAGGCTGACCTGAACACTTCGATGCCAGTGGCGCTATCGAGATGGAACCGGGATCGAACAACTCGGTCGCGCTTTGGCCGGAACACGAGCTCTATTCTGCAGGCTCGGCGACGGCATCGTCCTGCTCTCAGCCAGGACCTCACGCGCAGGCGGGGTCTCCGACGCGAAGGCGGTCGCCCGGACCGGAAACCGGGCGCCGATGAGGCGCTCCCGGTTTCAGTCTTGTGTGCCTGAAGGGCGGTATGGTCGAACCTGGCGTCGGGCCCGTTTCCAGATGGCGTCGCTTTCCTGCCGCGCCTGCGCGTGGCCAGTGTCGGAAAAGACTCGGTCAGCCTGGTTTTGGGCGTCGTCGAGGATCGCGTCGAGGTCCATGTGGGAGGGTTCGCGGCTCTCCATCAGGATACGTCCATCCACGATGACCGTGTCGACATCGGCGGAACTTGCGAAATGGGTGATCCGGTTCAGCGCCATTACCGGTGGCCAGAGATGCGGCTTGCGCCCGTCCAGAAGTATGATGTCCGCCTTTTTCCCCGCCTCGATCGAGCCGATCTCGGCTTCTAGACTGAGTGCGCGGGCCGCATCGATGGTGCAGAGTTCCAGTGTCTTGCCTTCTGGCAAGACGGCCGGATCGCGGAAGTGGCGGCGGTGGTAATGCATCGCTTGCGCCATGTGGCGAAACATGTCGAACCCCCGGTCAGGAGCGCCGGCATCCGAACCGAGGCAAACCGTCACGCCGGCCTCGATCAGTTCGGGTACCGGGCAGCGGCCCGAGATCGACATGATGGCGCTGGGGTTGTGAATGACCGAGGCGCCCGATTCCTTCAGCGTGGTGCTCGACAGCGACCCGCGCCGCGCCGCAAAGAGCGGCAGCCGCAATCGGTCCTTCAGATCTGCGCGCAGCGCGGGTCCGCTTCGATCCTCTGGCCACATGTCACGTCCTCCGAATGATCTCCATTAATCTAACAATCAACTGTTTGGCAAGGCTGCCAAGATGCGCTAAGTTCCATGCGCGAGAGAGGGGCCACCGGCGGCTTCCAGAGCGCGCCTGTTCGTCGACACCCCAGATCAGGCGGGCGCACGAAAGCGCGGTGCAACGACAAGGTGGGGAGCACAGAGTTCATGACCGATCGACTGGACGATCCGCAGGTCTACCTACCCGATCTGTTCGCCACCCATGCCCGCCACTATCCCGCCAAAGACGCTGTGATTTGCGACGGTGAACGACGCAGCTGGGGGGATTTCGTCGGCAATATCAACCGCGTGGCCAATCATCTGATTGAAAAAGGCATGCAGAAGGGCGACCGCGTTGCGGTCATGATGGGTAATTCCATAGAGATGCTGGAATGCCTGTTCGGTGTGGTGCGGGCGGGGGGCTGCGCCGTGCCGTTGTCGGGCCTTCTGACAGCCGATCAGCTGGAAAGCCTGCTGAGCGATTGCGATGCGGTCGCCGCTTTTGTCTCGGCCGAGTTTGAGGAGCGGGTCACGCCACTGGCGAGCAAACTGCTTGGCATCCGGACCTGGATCGCCCATGGGTTTGCGGCAGAGGGTTGGGGTAAGGTCGCGGATATCTATGCGGCATCGCCGAGCACCATGCCGGATATCCGCCATGCTCTGACAGACGTGTTCAACATCATCTATTCGTCTGGCACGACAGGGCTTCCCAAGGGGATCGTTCAGACCCACCGCGCGCGCCTGCATTGGGCGTTTTCCAATGCGGTCGAGATGGGCTTTACGTCCGACAGCCGCGCACTGACGACGACGCCGCTCTATTCCAACGGCACATGGCTGATGATGCTGCCGATCCTGTTTGCCGGGGGAACGCTGCATGTGATGCCGACCTTTGATGCCGTTGCGTTTCTGAAGACGGTTGAGCGGGAAAAAATCACCCATACCTTCATGGTCCCCGCGCAATGCTTGATGGTGCTGGAGCGGCCAGAGCTAGATAGTGCGGACCTGAGCTCCCTGCGCACGGTCCTTACAGCCGGATCGCCCTTGCGTCGAGACACCAAGCGGGACGTCATCGAGCGGATTTCCCCGGGTCTATTCGAGATGTACGGATTCTCGGAAGGTTTCGCATCCATGCTGAAACCGCATCAGCATGCGGAGAAATTCGACACCGTTGGCACCCCGGTCCTTGGCTTCGAAGTGCGCATCCTGGATGACGAGGGCAATGAATTGCCGCCCGGCGAACCCGGCGAGATCGCGGGGTATGGCGCAGGCATAATGTCGGAATACAACAAACGGGATGCGCAAACTGCCGAACTGATCTGGCGGGACGAGCGGGGGCGCACCTTCATCCGGTCCGGCGATATCGGCGTGATGGACGAGGACGGCTTCCTCAAAATCGTCGACCGCAAGAAGGACATGATCATCTCGGGCGGTTTCAACGTGTTCCCAACGGATGTGGAAGCGATCGTCGGTCAGCACCCCGACGTGATGGATGTGGCGGTCATCGGCGTACCGCACCCCAAATGGGGCGAAAGCTGTCTGGCGCTGGTGATCCCGGCAACAGGGCGGGACCCAGAGCCGGAGGCAATCCGGGACTGGGCCAATGAGCGGCTGGCCAAGACGCAGCGCCTGGTCGGTGTCGAGCTTCGCGAGGCATTCCCTCGCAACGCGCTGGGCAAGGTGATCAAGAAGGACCTTCGCGCGCCCTATTGGAAAGATGCTGCGATTTGAGGCGGCAGGCTCTCTCAGTCCTTGCGGAGTGCCTGGACGAATGACCGGGCAATGTGTTCGGCGGTGGCGCCTTTCTTGGCATTGTACCAGACCGGAACCCAGTTGAGAGATCCCAGAAACTGGAGCCGAAACAACCCACGGTCGACATCATCCGGCAGATCAAGTTCGTCAAAGAGTGCCTTGAAAATCTGTTCATAAGCGCGGCGATGGGCCTTGAGCTTCTGGTTCAGCTCCTCGCGATCCTCGGCGAAATTAGGAGAGATGATCGTGACCAGATTGCCGCTGCCCAGAAGGCCCTTCAGATGGGCGACGGCGGCACGTTCCAACCGCTCCCAGGGCGTTTTGCCTTTGGCGATGGCTGCCTCGGTGTCGGCGATCATATCGGTCACCACCCGTTCATGGATGGCCAGCAACATGTCTTCCTTCGATGGGAAATGGTAATAGAGAGAGCCCGGAAGCATATCGACAGCAGAGGCGATATCGCGCATAGAGGTGCCGTCAAACCCATGCTGGGCGATCAACTCGGATGCCTTTCTTAGGATATCCTCGCGTTTGTTCTTGCGACGCGGTCGCTGCCCGGTACGCGATGTCGGTTTTTTGTCTTCTGCGCGCGCGCGTGGCTGTTGCGATGCCAAAGACCCGGCCTCCCTCTTTGCTGGCCCGCGGTCGAGACGGGCAACCTTACTGTGGCGCCTATATGGGCGGTGCTGGCCTTATTCTACCGATTGTTTGTTTGAATTTCGAGGCTGAAAAAATTAGGTTTGGCGCGGGTCTGTGCGGGGAGGCGTGAAATGTCCAATGGTCAGGCGACCTTGACGGTCAATGGTGCAGTCGCGGAAATCGTGTTCCGCAACGCCGATCAGGGGTTCATGGATCGTGCAATGGAAGCGGACCTGTTGGCGGCCGTAGAGCAGATCACCGAGGATCCGTCGATCCGCGTCTGTGTTCTTTCGGGCGCGGAGCCTGGGGTGTTCATCCGCCATTACGATCTGAAGGTTCTGGCCCCGCAGGCCGCAAAGATGAACGCGCGCGGGATGATGTTCACCACCGATCGGCCTGTGCCTGAAGCGCCCATTCACATCGCCATGCGGCTGATGGAGCGCAGTGACACGATCTTCATTGCGGCGATGACAGGTACGGCGATGGGTGGCGGGTTCGAGCTGGCGCTGGCTTGTGATCTGCGCATCGTACAGGCGGGCGCGCATGAATATGGCTTGCCGGAAATCAATCTGGGCATCCTGCCCGGTGCCGGTGGGACGCAGCGCCTGCCGCAGATCGTCGGACAGTCGCGCGCGCTACACATGACGCTGACCGGCGATACGCTGAGCCCGGACGAGATGGTCGCGGCCGGTCTCGCCTCGGCCTGCGTGGATGATGCGCGGGCAGAGGCGCTGGTGCTGGCGCAGCGCATGGCGGGCAAGCCTGCGAGGGCGGCCGGTCATATCAAGCGGCTGGTACGGCAGGCGAAGTCTGCAAGGCCCGAGGATTTCGCGGATGAACGCACGCTGTTCTGCGACCTGATGGTCCAGCCGGAGGCAAATCGCCTGCTCGCGGAAGGCGCGGAAGGCGCGCGGCAGATCACCGACGAGCCCTGATCTTTCTTACGCGCCAGGGGCTTCCAGAAGGATCACGGAGCAGGCGGCTTCGTCAAAACCGATGACGCCGCCGCCGTTTTCGGCAAGCGCGATGCGTGCCTTGCCGGTCTGGCGCGCGCCAGCTTCGCCGCGCAGTTGCAAGGCCAGTTCATGGATCATCGACAGGCCTGTGGCGCCGACGGGGTGCCCTTTCGAGACCAGACCGCCCGACAGATTGACCGGCAGGCGCCCACCCAGCTTGGTGGCGCCTTCGGCAACCAGAAGGCCGCCTTTCCCCTCGTCGGCAAAGCCCAGCATTTCAAGCTGGAAGATTTCGCAGAAGGACGTGGCGTCGTGCAATTCGATCAGATCGAAATCCGCAGGGGTCAGCCCAGATTTGGCATAGGCCTTTTGCGCCGCCACACGGCTGAGCCCGGGTTCCGACGGATCGCGGTATTTGCCCCCAGTCAGGACCGAGGCGCGCACCTTGACCGCACGGTCGCGGATTTCCTTGGGTTGCCGGGCCAGGACGTCTCCTGACACAAGGATTGAGGCGGCGGCGCCGTCGCCGATGGGCGCGGCCATTGACCGGGTGATGGGCCAGGAAACTTCGCGGTCGGCCAGCGCCTCTTCCACCGGAACTTCGAAGCGGTACTGCGCCTTGGGGTTCATCGACCCGTGCCAGTGGTTTTTCGATGCGGCAATGGCGATCTGTTCCTGCGTGGTGCCATAGGTCTTCATGTGCCACGCGGCCTGCATGGCGTATGTATCCATGAAGACCGTGCCGCCGGCAGCGTTCGGATCGAAGGGCTTGCCGGCTTCTTCGCCGCGCCGCGCGTAGTAATCGTGCCATTCCTGTGGGTCGAGCTGATCGATCCCGCCTTCGAAAATCTCGAGCGTGCGGGCCGCATCGCCTTGGACAAAAGTCTTTTCAACGCCGATGGCCAGAGAGACGTCCATATCGCCTGAAGCGACGTCTTTCCACGCGCCGTGGAAGGCCATCGACGCGGTGGCGCAGCCGCCTTCGACATTGATCATCGGGACGCGTTCGGGGAAGAGCCCCTCGCGTACCAGCGGCGTGAAACAGACCTGGCCACGGATGTTGCGCTGGCCGAAGGTCCCCATGCCGCAATTGCCGAACCAGGCCTGTTCGATGGCATCCCCGTTTTCCCAGCCTGCATCGGAGATCACGTCGCGATAGGCTTCGCGTGTCAGATCCTTGAAGCTGTCGCCTGGGCGTTTTCCGAAGGCGGTGCAGGAGGTGGCGAGAACATACACATCACGCATTGTGGTCTCCTTTCAGAAGGATCTTTCCGTTGCGGCCGCTGCGCGCGGCATGGGCGACCGCCTCCTTGATCTGATCCAGCGGATAGCGGGCCTCGATATCGGTTTGCAGCATGCCTTCGGCCAGTTTGGCTTCCAGAAAACCGTGCAGGTCGCGCATCTTCTCAACGGTCGCGGTGCGGTACCAATCGAAGAGCCAAAAGCCCTGCAACCGAACGTCGCGGAACACGACATCACGCGCATCCATCTGGTTGGGTTGGCCCGACAGCAGGCCATAGGCGACAACTGTTCCACGATCGGCAAGTGCTGCGCCAAGTGCGCGGGTGGCGCCGCCGCCCACGGCGTCGAGCGCGAGTTTCGGGGCGGCACCTGCCGCCTCGGCGATGGCGGCGGCGATGTTCTGGCCCTGGTCTACGATGACCGCGTCCGCACCATCGTCTGTCAGCGCGTCGGCCACATCGGCGCGACGGACGATGTTGACGGTGTGCAGGCCACGTTCACGGGCAAAACGGATAACCATGCGGCCCACGTTGGAATTGGCTGCGTTCTGCACGACCCAGTCGCCCGGCTGCAGGTCGACGATATCGGTCAGCATCAGGTGGGCGGTGCCCGGATTGGCGCGCATCAAGGCCGCCTGTTCGGGATCGGCGCCGGTCGGCGCCTTGGGCGCCATACGTTCGCGCAGGATCAGCGTATCGGCCCAGAACCCGCCGCCCACCGGCAGAACGGCGTCCCCAACGGCGAGCCGCGTCACACCTTCGCCGACCGCATCAACGACACCATAGGCCCCGACGCCCGGTGTGGCGGGCAGGGTGATGGGCTCTGCGCCGTAACGCCCTTCGATGGAGAGCAGATCGGCGGGGTTGATCGTCATCACGCGGTTGCGCACGCGCACTTCGCCGGGGCCGGGGGTGGGATCGTCTTCTTCGATGATCTCGATCACCTCGGCCGGATCGCCATGCCGCCTGAAAATCGCGCGTTTCATGCTCTGCTCCGTTTCTTCAGATCGCGCAGGTCCACCACGCCGGGGGCATTACGCGGGTCGTCCACATCGGGAAAGATCAAGCCCTTGCGCACTTTCTGCGTGCCGGTTCGTGGCAGATCGTCGACAAAGGCGATCCAGCCCGGCAGCTTGTAATAGGCAACGAGATCCCGGGCACTGTCAAAGATGGCGCGGGCGGTCTCGGCATCGCGCGGCGTGCCGACCTTGGGAAGAATACAGGCCATCACCTCTTCGTCGCGCATCTCGTCCATAACTCCGATGACGGCGACGGCTTCGACGGCGGGATGGCCGATCAGGGCGTTTTCGACCTCGGCGGCCGAGATGTTTTCGCCCGATCGCCGGATGATGTTTTTTCGCCGTTCAACGAAATGCAGCATCCCGTCAGGTTCCTGCACCACCACATCCCCGGTGTGAAACCAGCCAGAGCGCCAGGCTTCGGACGTGGCCTCGGGGTTTTTCAGGTATTCCCGAAAGAAGCCCTGGCGCGCGTCGGGCCCGTGGGCGCGCACCACAAGCTCACCCTCTGTGCCAGGGGGCACGGGCGCGCCAGCCTCGTCGATCACGCGCGCATCCAGATCATCGGTCGCCTTCCCGAAGGCGCGCGTGTGGATGCGGCGCGGTTCGTGGCAATCCCCCAGGAAGCGGCCTGTCTCGGTCATGCCCCAAACCTCGACCATCGGCACGCCGAAGCGGTCTTCGAAGTCCTGATGAATACGCGGCTCCAGCCCGGCGCCCAGACCGAAACGCAGCGTGTGCTGGTGTTCGGCCGGTTCGGGGTCCCGTTTCAGGAGGATGGGCGGGATGATGCCCAGATAATGCATCGCCGTCGCGCGGGTATGCACGATGTCCTGCCACCAGCTTGCCGGGTGGAACCTGTCAGGCAGGATCAGGCAGTTTCCGGTCAGGATCAGCGCGGTGAGCGTATTGATGCCGGCATTCACGTGGAAGACGGGCAACGGCACGAAGATCCTGTCTGCGCGCAACTGCAGTGCCAGTCGGCCTCCCAGCCGGGCATAGGCAAGCCCGACGGCGAAGTGATACTCGTGGTCGATCACGCAGCCCTTGGGGCGTCCGGTGGTGCCGGATGTATAGATTAGGGCGGCTTCGGCCTGCCGACCCGTGCCGCGCGGCTGGCCCGATCTGCGCGCTTGAGGCAGCGGATCGGTTTCCAGCACTGCCGCAACGCCGAGGCTGCCCGCGACACGTTGAAGCTGGTCGATGTTATGCGCCAGGCCGAGGGCAAGGTCGGCCTCGGAATGCTCGAGCAGATAGGCGAGTTCATGATCCAGGTAGTCGGGGTTCACCGGCACCTGCGTCGCCTGGAGCGCATAAAGCGCAAGCTGGCTGAAGATATGGACAGGCTGGTTGTCGAGCATCAGGGCGACGCGATGGCCCGCGCCATAACCCGCGGCCCGGAAGCGGTCTATCCGGGCTTGGACTTCGACAAGTGCGTCACCGTACGAAATCTCAACCCCATCCGGATGATAGGCACGCCCCTCGCGCGCCGGCACGCAGAGAAAGGG
This sequence comes from Ruegeria marisflavi, assembly GCF_025673445.1. Lineage (NCBI taxonomy): Bacteria > Pseudomonadati > Pseudomonadota > Alphaproteobacteria > Rhodobacterales > Roseobacteraceae > Ruegeria > Ruegeria marisflavi. The sequence goes on along the minus strand of NZ_JAOVQN010000033.1, from coordinate 26,807 downwards.
CAACTTGGGATGCAGGCGTGCGGCTTCGGCAAAGGCCTCGTAGGCTGTGTCGCAGCGGCCGGCGAGGGCCTCTGCCGCCTCGCGGGCGGGCGTGCCGTCTATCTGCGGGGGAAGATCGCGCGCCATAGTGCCTCAGCCGTTCAGAAGAACGGGGAGGTGGCGTGTGCCACGTGGGACCATCGCGTCCAGCCATTCCGGCGGTTCAGACGGATCAAGCGCGAGGTTCTGAAACCGCGCAAACAGCCGTTCCACGGCGATGCGGCCTTCCTCCCGCGCCAGTTTCGCGCCCAGACAGAGGTGAATGCCCTGTCCGAAGGTCAGATGGCGGTTCTGCTGGCGGGTGATGTCAAACCGGTCCGGATCCTTGAAGATGCGAGGGTCGCGGTTGGCGGAATTCACCATGACAAAGACCCGCTCGCCTTCGCGAATCTGTCGCCCGTGCAGGTCGTGATCCTCAGCCGCGACACGCACGAGGGCATTCGTGGGCCCATCAAAGCGCAACACTTCTTCGATGGCGCTGTCGATCAGTGCTGGATCGGATTTGAGTTTTGCCAACTGGTCAGGATGGCGCAGCAGCAAGAGCGTTGCGTTTCCTATCAGGTTGGTTGTCGTCTCGTGCCCGGCAAAGAGAACAAGGATGCAGGTGGCGATAAGCTCGTCCTCGCTGAGCTTGTCGCCTTCGTCCCGCGCACTGATCAGGTCCATTAGAAAGCCGGGCTTGGGGTTCTCTGTGCGTTCCTTGATCAGCTGGGCGAAATAGGAAGACATCTTCCGGCATCCGCGCTCGGCGCGTTCGTATTTGTCGCCTGAGTTGCGCGCCCCGCCGATGAACACGGCCATGTCGTCAGACCATTCCTTGAAATCGTCGAGCATGTCGCGGGGCACGTCGAGCAGATCCATGATGACAAAGGCAGGCAGTTGCAGGGCGAATTCCCGGATCAGGTCGACCTCGTTGCGTCCGCCGCTTTCAAGCCGGTCCAGTAAGAGATCGGTAATCTCGGTGATGTTCGGTCGCATGTGCTCGATCGCGCTGGCCGTGAAAGCATGGCGCAGGATCCTCCGCACGCGCGTGTGATCGGGCGGATCACGAAATGCGAGCCACAGATTTAAGTAATGAACAATGTCTTTCAGAAGAACTGCGTCGGCGGGGGGCAATGATTGGTAGAACGTTGCCAGGCGATTGACCGACAAATGGTCGGACAACAGCAGATCGCGGACATCGGTATAACGTGTGATGATCCAGGATTTTAGCGAAGGGCTCCAATGAACGGGGTCGTCTTCTCTAAGCTTGGCGTAGATTGGAAAGGGATTGGCCATCACCGAAGGATCAGACGGGTCATACACAGGCTGCTCTGCGGTCTGCGGGGCGGTCATTTGACGCCTCCTTGAGTGCTTAGAAATACCAAACGTTCGTTTGTCTGCCTTGGCTTTCTATTCGCGATTGCCGCCCAATTCAAGGAGAGCCCGCTCCTTTATTGCAGCAGCAAGGACGGAAGCCAGGTGGCCGTGGCCGGAAACACGGCAAGGAGCATCAGGGTGACGATCTGCAGCCCGATATAGGGCGTTGCACCACGCCAGATCTGCATTGTCGTGACCGAAGGGGGCGCGACCCCGCGCAGATAGAACAGCGCGAAGCCGAAGGGCGGCGTCAGGAAGGATGTTTGCAGGTTGAGCGCAATCATCACGCCCAACCAGACGGGGTCGGCCCCCATGACGATGAGGACCGGGCAGAGCACCGGCACGAGAATGAAGATGATTTCAAGAAAGTCGAGAAAGAAGCCGAGGATGAACATAAGCGCCATCGTGAAAATCATCGCGCCTAGCAGGCCGGCCGGGATCCCCGACATGAATTCGTGAATGGTATGCTCGCCGCCCAGCCCCCGAAAGACCAGTGTGAATAAGGTGGCACCGATCAGAACGGTGAAGATCATCCCGGTAATGCGTGCCGTGCGGAAGGTGACATCCATCAGCGATCCGCTGCGAAAGGTCACCCACAGGCTGACCAGAATGCCGGCCGAGACTACGCCCATTAGCACCACGGCGATCCACATTGCGATCAGTTCGCCGGTCGAGGCCAGTTGGCGGCCCATGCGCATGTCGAACATCGACAGAAGGAAAAGGACAATGATCGCGCTGGCGAGCGAAGCCTTCACGAAGGGACGTGAGACTTCGTTCTCGCGCCACGCAGCCAGAAACAGCGCTCCGACCGCTCCGACACCCGCGGCTTCGGTCGGGGTTGCAACCCCGGCAAGGATGGATCCCAGGACCGCCACAATGAGCAGCAGCGGGGCCGCGAGCGCCCGGACGATCAGTTGCGCGGTGGTCTCTGCCTCTACCACGCCGCCATCGTCGCCCAGCCGGATTTCTTCGAGGGGAAGGGCAGGGGCCGCAGCCGGATTGCGCCAGGCGAGCAGGAGCTGCCAAAGAAGATAAAGCCCAACCAGAATAAATCCCGGGATAAGGCAACCTGCAAAAAGATCAGCCACGCCGACGCTGCGCCCCGAAGGGTTACCGCTGCTCAGGTTCGCCTGCTGGTTGGCGAATGTCAGAAAATCCCCGAGAAAGACCAGAACGATCGATGGCGGGATAATTTGTCCGAGGGTGCCCGCGGCACAGATCGCGCCCGAGGCGGCAGACGCGTCATACCCATTGCGCAGCATCACCGGCAGCGCGAGTACGCCCATTGTCACAACAGTTGCGCCGACGATACCGGTAGACGCAGCCATCAGCGCACCAACTACGGTCGTGGCGATCAGCAGCCCGCCGGGTCTCTGACCAAACAGCCGCGCCATTGCGGTCAGCATCTGTTCGGCGACCTTGCTGCGTTCCAGAAGAAGGCCCATGAAGATAAAGAGCGGCGCGGCCACGATCACGGTGTTGTTGAGCACCGCCCAGACCCGCTGGGGTAGAAAATTCAGCGTCGCGATCCGGAACAAACCCAGCTCGCCGGCCATGAACGCAAAAGCGAGCGCGACGCCTGCCAGTGTGAAGGCCACCGGGAAGCCCAGTAGCATCAGCGCGATCGTCACAACGAACATCCAGACGTCTGGATGGGTCATCAGCCAGTCGATCACGTATCGCCCTCCCGGCCGGTAATCAGGACGTGGAGCCTGCGCAACAGGAAGGCGACGGTCGCAAGCCCAAGAAGTACGCAGAACGCGAGCATGCATGTCTTGAGCAGATAGACGAAGGGAATGCCGGACATTTCCACCGATCCTTCGCGCATCTTCCAGGATCGCTGAACATAGGGCAGCGAGCGATCCCACATCAGCCACAAGAAAGGCGCGAGCAGGAAAAGCGTGCCAAGAACGTCGATCACCGCCTTTTTGCGGCGGCTCATGATCGAGTAGAATATGTCGACACGCACATGTTCATCTTCCTTCAGTGCCCAGCCCGCGAGGCCGACTGCGACGATGGCAAAGCAATAGCCGACCGCCTCGAACAGCCACACATGCCCGGTGCCGAACACGTAGCGTGCCATGGCATTGGCAAAGACGAGCAACATGAGCGGTAGGATCAGGCAGGCCAGAATCTTGCCCGCCAGAACGGTCATGCGGTCGATGATATCTGCGATCGCGAGCATTCGGCGCTCCCATGCCCGGGCGGAGAGGCCTCCGGAGTTTCAAGATGTTGGCGCACCCGCGTGTTCACGGATGCGCCATTTGAAGCGGGACTAGCCTTTGGACACTTCCACTTGCCGCACACGGGCGCGGTAGTAGGGCACCTCGGCAGCGACACTGTATTCCACGGCTTTCTTGAGGTAATCCGAGTAGCTGGCGTAGATCGCACGTGCCCGGTCGTCCACCTCGCCAAGTTCGGCGACGGCTTCGGCCGACATCTTGGCCAGTTCGTCGATCACGTCCTGGGGATACTCGCGCACCTCGACGCCGTGCTCGTTCTTCAGCGTCTGGTAAAACTGCGCGTTGTTGTACGCCCATTCGCCCACGTTGATGGAGTTCGCGGACTGAATGGCGTGCTGAACGATGGCCTGATGGCTTGGGCTCAGTTCATCGAACACGTTGGCGTTGATCGCGATTTCACCGGCTGAATTCGGTTCCTGGAAACCCGGTGCATAGTAATACTTGGCGTGCTGATAGAAGCCCGACACCGTGTCGAGCCACGGTCCCTGAAGTTCGGTTCCGTCCAGCGCACCCGATTGCAGTGCCGGGAAGATTTCTTGCGCCGGAATCAGCACCGCGTTGGCACCGACGCGGCGCATCACTTCGCCACCCAGCCCCGGCATCCGCATCGTGATGCCACGCAGGTCTTCGATGTTGTTGATTTCCTTGTTGAACCAGCCGGCCATCTGGATGCCGGTCTGACCGCAGGTGAACGGGACCACGCCGAATATCTCGCGGAACGCTTCGTGCTGCAGCTCTTGGCCGCCGCCATGGTTCATCCATGCCATGTGCTCGACCTGCGTCAGGCCGAACGGGATCTGCGAAAAGAACACGGCAGGTTGCCACTGGCCCGTAATGTAGGCCGGTGTGGAATGCATACAGTCGGCGGCGCCCGAGCCAACGGCGTCGTAAACCTCGAAGGCTGCGACCAGTTCGCCCGCAGCGGCGACGTCGACGGTGAGGTCGCCATCGGTCATCTTGTCGACAAACTCCGCGAAATTGTAGGCGATGGAAGCGAGGCCGGGGAAATTGTGCGGCCAAGACATCACCATTTGCAGCTTTCGCTTGCCCTGCGCATATGCCGGGGCCGCCAATGCGGCAGGGGCCGCGACGGCGCCTGCCTTCAGAAACTTGCGTCGATTGAGTGTCATGCTGTTCCTCCCTAGTGCAGCATAAGTGGAAGTTCGTCTTCGGGGTGCCGCACAAATCTGTTCGCAAGGCCGAAAGTTCTGTGCGGCGTCGGACTTGCCTTGCGGATGAGTGTCCGTAATGTGCGACAATTAGTCAACCAAACGATTGCTTGGTTTGAGGCGCGATTTTCCTTTTCAGATAGCGTTTTCCTTTGTGTGTTTTGTCATGGGCTGGGTCAGTCCCCGATGGTCGTTCGCTTGACGACGATACCGGCTGCCTCTCGATCCCATGTATCGGGGGTTACCCCGGCCTCGCGCAAAATGTGCTTTTGCACTTTCTGGGTCGGTGTCTTCGGCAGATCGTCGATCACGCGGATGTAGTGAGGCAGCATGAAATGAGCCATGCGGCCCCGCAGATGTTCGAACAGCGCCTCTGGGTCGATCGTGCGGCCTTTTGCGGGCACGACCACGACCAGAACCTCGTCCTCGTTGAAAGTGCTGGGGACCGGCACGGCGGCGCTTTCCGCGACATCGGGATGAGCGTTGACCTCGGCTTCGACCTCGAAGGAGGAGATGTTTTCGCCGCGACGCCGGATGGCATCCTTGATCCGGTCGACGAAATAGAAATAGCCCGCCTCGTCGTACTTGAACGCATCGCCCGTGTGGAACCAGCCATTGCGCCAGGCTTTCGCGGTGGCCTCGGGATTCTTGTAATAGCCGTGGTTCAGCCCCCAAACGGTATCGGTGCGCACAATCAGCTCGCCCGCAACGCCGGGGGGCAGCTCGCAATCGTTTTCGTCGACAACCCGCGCCTCGACACCCGGGCGCAGCACGCCGCAGGTGCCGTTTTTGGGCGGATAGGGCTCCGAGACCATGGGCGAGGAGATCTCGGTCATGTTGAAGGTTGTGCGCAGCGTAATCCCGTGCCGCTTGCCAAGCCTGCGTGCATCGTCGTTCCAGGGCACGCATATTGCTCTTTTTAATGTGTGATCGGTGTCGTCATCGCGTTCGGGTAAGCCGTTGAGGAAGGTGATGATCGCGCCCAGAAGCAGGGTGTTGGTGATCTTCTCGCGCCGCACCGTGTCCCAGAAGACATCGGTTTTGAAATGCTTGTCCAGGTGACAGGAACTGCCCGTCCCCAGCGCGATGTTGAAGTACACCGTGCCGCCCACGTGGAAGAGCGGCAGGTTGATCAGCGTATGGTCGGCCTCGTCGATGTAGTCATGCGCCACGGGGCCCATCGCATGGCCCTGCACATAGGATGACAGCACCGCCTTGGACGGTCCGGTCGTTCCGGAGGTGAAGATGATATATTGAGTGTCCCACGGGGCGATCTCATATGGTATGCCGGGCAGGCCGGTATCGGCCTGCAGGGCGCTTGCAGGGTGACAGGTGAACCCGTCAAGCGTTGCCTCGCCACCGGTGACGATCACGTCGGATAGAACGCCGCAGTCGATCTGGGCCAGCCGGTCCAGCAAGTCGGCATGGCAGACCATCAGGGTGGCATCCGACAGTTTGACCACATGTTCCAAGAGCGCGCCCTTATAGGCCACGTTCACCGGCACATAGACAGCGCCCAGGTAGTTCAGCCCGAACCATGTCACCAGCGCCTCCCAGGAATTGGGCTGCCAGGACAGGACATGATCGCCTTTCTTCACGCCCATGGCCTGAAAGGCCGCGGCGGCGCGGCGGGTCTGGTCGAGCGTCTCGGCCCAGCTCCACCGAGGTCCGCCTTCGAAACTGACAAACAAGTCATCGGGTTTGCGGGCTGCCCAATGCTCCATCTGATAGGCCAGAACACACTCTTCTTTGGCAGGAATGCGCGGGTCATAAACCATGGTGTGACGTCCTTTCCTGAAATGGGCTTACAAGATCTGATGCACCTGATACCTGACGCCGCCGGTACGGTCTTCGCCGATCCCCACGGCAACGATGCCGTTCAGCCAGGCATAGGTCTCGGAGCCGGTTTCGAAATACGGGGTCGTACGGAAGTAATACTCGTCTGCGCGCACAGGCTCGCCCGCCGCGATCCGGCGCATCACCTCGCCGGACCCGTGACGCGCCCCGCGATAGGTCGTGTAGATCAGCGCGCCATCGTCGGTCTCGAGCGTGATGCGCACGTCCAGTTGGAACACGCGGTCGGGCCGGACCAGCACCCAGTCGCCGCCGCCGGGCAGGACGCGGCCCTTCAGTCGCGGTCCCTCGAACGTGCCGCCGCGCACATAAGCGATATAGCGTTTGCCGGCAGGGGTGGCGCCCACGGGTTGCGGCGGCTCGATCTCGGCCGACATCTCGAACAGGAATTCCGATCTCAATTGGTCCAACGCGCTCTCCTCTCAAATTGCGCGACCGGTGTCAGAGCCTTTCGACGATGGTCACATTGGCCTGCCCGCCGCCTTCGCACATGGTTTGCAGGCCATAGCGTTTGCCGCGGTCTTTCAGGGCATGGATCAGTGTCACCATGAGCTTTGCACCGGACCCGCCCAGGGGGTGGCCCAGTGCAATGGCGCCGCCATTCACGTTTAGTCGCTCAGGATCGGCATCAACGCCTTTCATCCAGGCCATCGGGATCGAGGCGAAGGCCTCGTTCACCTCGTAGAGGTCGATATCGTCGATTTTCATTCCGGCCCGGTCCAGCGCACGCTGGGTCGCGGCGATCGGCGTGTCGAGCATGACCACGGGATCGCCGCCGTGGACCGAGATGTGGTGAATGCGCGCCAGAGGCTCCACACCCAGATCCCTGAGACCTTTTTCGCTGACGACCATCAGACCGGCGGCACCGTCGCAGATCTGGCTGGCCGAGGCGGCGGTCAGCCGTCCGCCCTCCTGCAAGAGCCGGACCTGAGAAATCGCCTCATAGCTCGCGTCATAGCGGATGCCTTCGTCCGCCTCTGCGGTCGTGCCGGGCACCGACCCGTCGTAGAGACGCTGTTCGACCGGGGTTATCTCGTCCCTGAACTTTCCGGCCTTGGTGGCGGCGGCGGCTTTCCGATGGCTTTCCAGTGAAAAGCGATCCATCTCTTCGCGCGACAGCTCCCAGTTTTCGGCCACCATCTCGGCCCCGGTGAATTGGCTGAAGAACACGCCGGGATACCGGTCTTCCATCAACGGACTTTTGTAGAAACCCAGCCCAGCTTTTTGCGGCAAGTCCATCGGCGTACCAATCGGCACACGGGACATGCTTTCCACCCCTGCAGCGATCACGCAGTCCATGGTGCCCGACATCACCGCCTGCGCCGCGAATTGCAGCGCCTGTTGCGACGATCCGCATTGCCGGTCGACCGAAGTGGCAGGCACCGTTTCGGGCAGCGACGAGGCCAGCACCGCCCCGCGGGCCACGTTCGTCGATTGCTCGCCGATCTGAGATACGCAGCCCATAATGACATCGTCGATACGCCCGGGATCGGCGTTCGTGCGGCGGACGAGATCATTCAGCACCTGTGCGGCCAGATCCACCGGGTGCCAGCCCGAGAGCTGACCGCCCTTGCGGCCTCCGGCGGTGCGGGTTGCGGCGACGATGTAGGCTTCGGGCATGGGCTGTCTCACTTTTCCTGCGCGTCTGGCATCTCAGCTTTCAAGAACAACGACGACCTGACCGGCACTGATCAGATCGCCCTCGGCGACATTGATTTCCGTCACCACGCCAGCGCGCGGGGCGGAAATCGGAATTTCCATCTTCATGGATTCGACCATCACCAGCGGATCGTCCTCTTCGACCTTCTCGCCGGGAGAGACGGGAATGGACCAGACGGTGCCGGCTAGCTCGGATTCAACTTTGATCAGGCTCATCTTTCCTCGGGTCTCAGATTGGTGAAATCGGTCTGCGGCGCGGCGGTGCGGGATCGGCGCGTCTGGCGGGGCTCATCGCAAAGGTCTCGATCAGGATGCGGCGCGTGTCGCGCGGATCGATGATGTCATCGAGGCCGAAGCCGCTCGCCGCGTCCAGCGCGCTCGTTTGGCCCCGGATCGTCTCGATCAGTTCGGCGCGGCGGGCCCGCGGGTCTGGTGCCGCCTCGTATTCCTTGCGATAGGCCACATCAACCGCCCCTTCGATGGACATGGCGCAGATTTCTGCCGTGGGCCATCCCAGCGCGATGGTTGCGTCGAAGGCGCGACCGCCCCCCATCGCATAGTACCCCCCGCCATAGCCCTTTCGCAGCACGACCGAGGCCAAGGGCACCGTCGCGATGCCCATCTCGAAAAACAGCCGTCCGCTGCGTCGGCCGAGCCCTGTATCCTCGGCGGCCGGGCCGATCGAGATGCCCGGGATGTCGATCAGCGACACCAGAGGCAGGCCGAAAGCATCGCACATCGCGATGAAATGCGCGGCCTTTTCGCAGGCCGGGGCATCCAGAATGCCGCCCTTGCGCATCGGCTGGTTTGCGAAGATGCCGACGGAGCGCCCGCCCAGCCGGGCAAAGGCGGTGATCATGTTGCGCGCATAGCCCGGCTTCAGTTCGAAGACGCTGTCCTCGTCTGCTATCGTCTGGATCACCTTTTTCATGTTGTAGACCTTGCGGCTGTCTGCCGGGACAAGATCCAGCAAAGCATCGTCACGGCGGTCAGCCGGATCGTCGCACGGGACCACGGGCGGGGCTTCGCCCGCGTTTTGAGGCAAGTAAGAGAGGAAGCGCGCAATGGTGTCGAGGCATTCTTCCTCGGTCTCGACCGCCAGATCGGCGATGCCCTGTGCATCGGCCTGCCGATCCGCACCGCCCAGGTCCTCTTTCGTGATCTCGGTCGTCGTGCCTGCCTTGACGAGCGCGGGGCCCGCGATCCCCATTGTCGATTTGCCGCGCAGCATCACGACGAAATCGCAGAGCGACGCATAGGCGGTTGGGCCGGCAAAGCCCTGGCCCATGATCGCAGTGACCATCGGCACCCATCCCGAGAGAGATGCCAGTTCGCGAAAGACCGGGGAGGCGGCGGCGAAATGCGCGGCGTTCATCCCGTCCTGGATCCTGTGCCCGCCGCCTTCCAACAGCATCACCATCGGCTGGCCGCGCTCCCGACTGAACTTGACCAGCCGCCCGCATTTGGCATCCGCCACCGTGCCGATGGAACCGCCCAGGACAGTGAAGTCCTGCGCCAGGGCGTTGACGGGCCGCCCGCCGATGCGGCCTGTCCCCGTGACCGCGCCATCCGCAGGGGCAACGAGGTCACGGCTCATCTCATGGCCGCGATCCGGTTCCACGAGGGCGCCGATTTCCTGGAACGTGCCAGCATCGAACAGCTTGTCGATACGCTCGCGCGCCGTGGCCATGCCTGCGGCGCGGCGCCTGGCAACGGCCTCGGGGCGTCCCGCATCGCTGACGGCCTCGCGGGCAGTCTGCAGTGCGGCCAGCTTGTCGGCAGAGGTTTCGCTCATCTTATCCATCCCCGTCGATCTGCAAGAGCCTGCCCCCGGCGGTGACCTGCAATCCCGCCACCGCTTCGACCGCAGTCACGATACCATCGATATCGGCGCGGATCTCGTGCTGCATCTTCATCGCTTCGATCACCGCAAGCACGTCTCCCTTCGCGACCTTTGCCCCGACGGCGACAGAGACTTCGAGCACCAGACCGGGCATGGGTGCCGCGATGATCCCGCTGCCTGTCGGTTCGTCGGCAAAAGCCGCCAGCGCGATTTGGTTCTGGAAGTCATGCACGACACCCGCACGCGATAGGGTGATCGCGCCCCCATCCTGCCAGATGTATCCCGTCGACACCGTCTTTCCATCCATGCGGATCGCGCAGCGTGTGTCGGTGAGCGACAGCAGCTCGATCATATGCTGACCATCGTCTGAGGCGACAAGAAGCGCGCCACGGGGACGTGGCGTGACGGAAAGGTCATAGGCGGCATGACCCGCGCCCATCACGTAGCGGGTATGCATCGGCCCGCCGCTTGCCCAATCCAGAAGCTCTGCCGGGACGCCGAGGCTTGCGGCGTGATGCGCGTCCCTCTCAAGGCGATAGAGCAGCGCAGCGGCGCAAGCGGCATCTTGCAGCGTGGCCTCGGGCACGGCGCGGCGCGCCTTGGGAAAACATTCGTCGATGAAGGCCGTGGTGGCCCGACCTTCGACAAAGGTGTCTTCCTCCAGGACGTCGATCAGAAACCGCTGATTGGTGGTCAGTCCAATCAGCAGGCTGTCCTTCAGTCCGCCCGCCAGCCGTCGGCGCGCGGTCTCGCGGTTGGGGGCCCAGGCGATCAGCTTGCCGATCATCGGGTCGTAGTAGGGGGAAATCTCCTGTCCGGTCTCTACCCCCATATCAAACCGCAGCCCCCCGGTCGGGGCAGGTTCCCACAAGCGGATGTGCCCGGTGCGCGGCAGGAAGTTCTTGGCCGGATCCTCGGCATAAAGGCGAACCTCGATGGCGTGGCCGTCGAGGCGGATCTCCTCTTGCGTGAGCCCCAGCGGACGTCCTTCGGCCACACGCAACTGCAGCTCGACCAGATCGAGGCCTGTCACCATTTCCGTGACGGGATGTTCCACCTGGAGGCGGGTGTTCATCTCGAGGAAATAGAACTGGCCATCATCGCCCAGCAAGAACTCCACCGTGCCTGCGCCGCGATATCCTATGGCACGCGCGGCCTCGACCGCAGCGGCGCCCATGCGCTCGCGCAGCTCGGGCGTCATGACGGGGCAGGGCGCCTCTTCGACCACCTTCTGGTGCCGACGCTGCACCGAACAGTCGCGTTCGCCCATGTGCAGGGTGGTGCCATGGTCATCGGCAAAGACCTGCACCTCGACATGGCGCGGCCGCAAGATCGCCTTTTCCAAGATCAACTCGCGCGAGCCGAAAGCGTTTTCCGCCTCGGACGCAGCGGCGCTGAGCGCTTTGGGCAGCGCGCTCAGATCCTCGACCAACCGCATGCCGCGGCCCCCGCCGCCTGCCGCGGCCTTGACCATGAGCGGCACGCCGATTTCTTCTGCAGCGGCCAGAAGTGCGGCCTCTGACTGGTCTTCGCCTTGATACCCCGGCACGCAAGGCACGCCTGCCGCCAGCATCCGTCGCTTGGCCTCGGCCTTGTTGCCCATCAGCGCGATGGCATCGGCGGGCGGGCCAATTAAGACGAGGCCAGCGTCTTCGCACGCACGGGCGAACTCGGCGCTTTCCGACAGGAATCCGTAGCCGGGGTGGATCGCCTCGGCCCCAAGCTCCTTCGCGGCTTCAAGGATCGCTGTGACCGACAGGTAGCTTTGCGCGGCAGGCGCCGGTCCGATGCAGGCCGCATCATCCGCAGCGCGCACGTGGGGCGCGTCTGCATCGGCCAAGGAATAGATCGCAAGTGTACGATACCCCATCGCGCGGGCGGTGCGGATGACGCGCAAGGCGATCTCGCCTCGGTTGGCGACAAGGATCGAGGAAAAGCGGCTCATGCCTGATCCTCCGGCCTGCGGGCCCAGGAGGGGCGGCGCTTCTCGAAAAACGAGGCGACGCCTTCGCGGCCTTCGTCCGAGAGGATGCACCCGGCAAACGCGTTGGCGGCGCTGGCAATCATCGCGTCATCATCTTCGACGTGGTCCAGAAGGAGCTTCTTGGTCACCGCGACGGCCGAGGGGGCACAACGGCGCAGCGCCTCGCGCAGCCTGACTTCTTCGGCCTCCAATCCATCGTGATCGGTAACCACGGTACTGACCAGTCCCAGCCGCCCGGCCTCGGTGCCGGTGAAGCGCGGGGCCGTCAGCATCATCTGGCGCGCCTTGGCCAGACCCACCCTCGACCGGACGAAGGGCGCAATCTGAGCGGGCGGGAGGCCCAGCGTCGTTTCTGTGAGGGCGAAGGCGGCGTCCTCGGTCGCGACCGAGATGTCGCAGGCGCACATCAGCCCCAGCCCGCCGGCCATCGCGCCGCCTTCGACCAGCGCAAGGGTAACCTGCGGCATGGTATTGAGCAGGTGAAACAATGTGCCTGCGGCGCGGCTTGCGGCCTCGATATCGGCGCGATCAGGCGGGCCGCTTTGGAAATCGGTTCTGAATTCCGCCAGGTCGCCGCCGGCGCAGAACCATCCGCCGTTTCCACGCAGGGTGATCCCGCGAACCGCGCGGTCGTCCCGCAGGGCCAAGAGCGCATCGGTCAGTTCTGACGTCATCCGGCGGGTCATGGCGTTGCGCCGCTCGGGCCGGTTCAGGCGGATCGTCATCCAATAGCCATCGCGGATCAGCTCGATTGTCTCTGGCGTTTTGCTCATCTCGCCCCCTCACATCCGCGCCACGCCAAAGGCATTGGGGCGCACGGTTCGCCGCCGTGCCTCGGCGCAGGTCTCCAGAGCAAAGCCCAGAACCTTGCGCGTGTCGCGCGGGTCGATGATGCCCTGATCCAGCATCCGCCCGGAGGTATAGAACGCGTCCGACTGTCCGTCGAAATGAGCGATCAGGCGCTCTTTCTGCCGGGCGAGCTTGCCTTCATCCACCTCGGCCCCACGCCTTGCCGCGCTGGCGCGGGCCACCTGATCCATGGTCAGCGCCGCCTGCTGGCCACCCATCACACCCGTGGTCGCGTTGGGCCAGGAAAACAGGAAGTCCGGCGCGAAACCCACGCCCGACATCCCGTAATTGCCCGCGCCGAAGCTGGCCCCGATGTAAAGCGTGATGCGCGGCACGCGCAGGTTGGAGACCGCCTGGATCATCTTGGCGCCATGCTTGATCATACCCGCGCGTTCGTAATCGCGGCCCACCATGTAACCTGTGGTATTCGACAGGAAGATCACCGGTATGTCGGCCTGATCGCAGAGTTGGAAGAACTGCGCGGCCTTGGTGGCGCCATTGGGGTCGATCGGGCCGTTGTTGCCCACGATCCCGCAGGCCCGGCCAAAAAGCGCCGCCTGCACGCAGACGGTGGATGCACCATACCGCGGCTTGAACTCTTCAAAGGCCGACCCGTCCACAATGCGCGCGATCACCTCGCGCACGTCATAGCTTTTTCGGTAATCTACCGGCACCAGTCCCGCGATCTCGTCGGCGTCGAGCGCGGGGGCAACGAAGGTCCGCGCAGGTCCGGGTACGGCGTTCTTGTTCCAGTCCAGCCGCTTGACCAGATTGCGCGCGATCAACAGGGCGTGGGCATCGTCTTCGGCGCTGTATTCCACAAGGCCTGAAACGGTGGCGTGCATTTCGGTGCCTGCGAGGTCTTCCTCGTTTGTCTCCTCGCCAGTTGCAGCACGGACGAGGGCTGCGGCAGCCAAAGACGCCCGTCCGCGGCCCTTGACCGAGATCACGTAGTCGCTCAGCCCCGGCATGTAGGCGCCCCCGGCCGTCGCGGGGCCGTGCAGGACCGCGATTGTCGGAATGCCCGCCGCGCTCAGCTGCGCCAGCTTGTAGAACATGCGACCCGCAAAGGCCCAGCTTTCGACAGCGTATTGCAGCAGATCCGCGCCCGCGCTTTCCACAAGGTGCACGAAGGGCAGCTTGTACCGCATCGAGATGTCGAGGCAGGCCTGAAACTTGTCGGAGGTTTTGGCCACGGCAGACCCGGCCGCAATGCCGCTGTCATCCACGAAGATCACGCAGCGCGTGCCGTTGATGAATCCGATCCCCGACAATGCGCTGGCGCCAGGCACGGATGCGTCGCGATCATCGGTGTCCACAAGATAGTTGGCCAGCGCGTAGAGTTCGAGATAGGGCATGCCGGGGTCCAACAGGCGATGCAGACGTTCCCGCGGCGTCAACTGCCCGCGTTCCTCGAAGCGCGGACGGCGCCGTTCGGAGAGGGCTGCGGCGCGGGCCTTGAGCGCGTGTACCTGATCCATCAGCGCCAGCATCTCGGTCCGGTTGCGCAGGAAGGTATCCGACTTGGGGTCGATGGATGTGGCAAAGGGTGTCACGACGGCGCCTCCACCAGCGATCGGGGCACCGTTACCGGCGTTTGCAAAAGGATTTGCGCAAAGCCTTTGCCCAAGGCGTCATTGCGCAGACTTGCCACGCCGCCCCCGCCGAGGGCACGGGTCAGAACCACGTTCATCGCGTGGCAGCCGGGCAGGAGATAGCGCGTGACATCCCCCTCCAGAACATGCGCGAACCGGGCCCGGATCGTCGCTTCGTCCAGGCTGTGCCAGATGAACGGCAGCGCCTCGGGCGAACGCGCGATGATACCGATATTCGCGCTGTCGCCCTTGTCGCCGCTGCGGCCCCAGGCCAGCCGCTCCAGCGGCACGGTGATCGGGTCGACCGGCGCGCCCGGGTGACGTGGCGGCATCGGTCGCACGAGTGCTTGCGGATCGAAGACCTGTCCCGCCGCCGCAGGGCAGGGCAGTCGACGGTCGCCCAGATCGATCTCGACCGGGACGTCCTCTTTGGGCAGGAGAAAGGAAAACAATCGCACCAGCGGGGAGGGACGCGCGCGGGTGCCGAAAAAGCCCGAGAGCCCCGGCGGAGCTGATAGCCCCATCCCCGAGGCCGCGCGCAGCAGCACGTCGAGACCGCGTTTGTCGGGATGGCGGGCCGCGTATTTGACGACGACTTCGCGTGCATCTCCGGTCTGCGCGGCGTCGCCGGTCTGACTGCCTGCGCCGATGATCTCGACACTGGTTTCGGTGAAATCGGCCAGGTTCATGCGGCGCAGGGCCATTCGCGCGCGCGAAAAGACCGCGCCGCAAAAGGATTTCGCCTTGGCAGCCGCATCGCTGCCGTAGAATGTCGCGGTGCTGCCGAGGCGCCAGCCGTCCAGATAAGTGGCCGACACCTTGTAATCGGGTGTCGGAGCAACACCCCGCGCGCCGCTCAGGCGAACGCGGTTTTCCTCCACCTGAGTGAGCGTCACGGCGGAGATATCGCAGATCACATCGGGCACGACATAGGCTTGCGGATCGCCGATCTCGTAAAGCATCTGCTCGGCCACGGTTCCGACAGAGACCAGACCACCACTCTTGTCGGGCTTGGTGATGTCCATGGTGCCATCGACCGAAATCTCGCAAATCGGATAGCCGATGCGATCGAGGCTATCGGCCACCAGGTGCCAGTCCGTGAAGTTCCCCCCCGTCGCCTGCGTGCCGCATTCCAGGATGTGCCCGGCCAGTGTGCCCGCCGCCAGACGGTCATGGTCGTCTTCGGCCCAGCCGAAGGCGTGAATGCATGCGCCGAGAGTGACCGCGCTGTCCACGCATCGCCCGGTGATGACGATATCTGCCCCTGCCTCCAACGTCTGGGCTATGGGGAAGGCCCCAAGATAGGCGTTGATGGAAAAGATCGAGTCGACCGGAGGGAAGGGCGCGCCGGTGAACATCTCGCTGGGTGAAAAGTCAGGCGCACGCGCTGTCAGGTCGTCGCCCAGAACGACGGCTACGGTCAGATCCAGCCCCATCTCGGCCACCATCGCGCGGACCGCAGCGGCGCAGGCCCGAGGATTGACGCCGCCTGCGTTCGAGATGACGCGTACCTTCTGGCGCGCGATCTCGGGCAGGTTTTGACGCATGACCACATCGACGAAATCGCGGGCATAGCCTTGATCGGGGTCCTTGGCCCGGGCCCGCGCCATGATCGAGAGGGTGACCTCGGCCAGATAGTCGAAGACCAGGTAATCCAGCCCGCCTGCTGCAAGCAGTTGCGCGGCCGCGGTCGGGTCATCCCCCCAATAACCGCTGGCCCCGCCGATCCTGATCGCGTCGTCGCGCATCCCCTAAACCGTCTCCCCTCGGTAGTCGGTATTGCGTCAGGACTAAAATGAAAGCATATTCAGTATAAGTGAATCAAGTTCATTTTTCGGAATCCGCATGCCCGAGGCCGCATCCAAGACCCGACGCGAGAAAGTCGAAGAAAAGGAACGCGCGATCCTTGCCGCCACAAGGGCGGTGTTCCGCGAAAAAGGTCCCGAGGATGCCAAGATCACCGCGATTGCGCAGGCGGCCAACCTCGCGGAAGGCACGGTGTATCTCTACTTCAAGAACAAGCAGGCGCTGCTCATGGCAGCCGTCAGCGAATTCTATGCCGAACTTACGCGTGACGCGGAAATCGCCGTTCAGACCGCGTACGAGACCGAGGTGCGGCTGACTGCCCTGGCGCGGCTGCATTTCAGTCGGGTTCTGGAAGAATGGCCGCTCATCGCCGAGGCGATGGGGCCGTATCTTCCGTCGCCCGAATACCGCGAGACCGAAGCCTATGCGCTGAACCGGCGTTACGTGGCAGTCTTTGACGGCGTCATCCGGGATGGCGTTCTGCGCGGCGAAATCCGCGCCGATGTCTCGGTGTCGGTGATGCGCGACGCCTTCTACGGAGGCCTGGAGCATTTCGCCCGCAGCGCGCGTTTGCGGACCATGATGCCGGATACGGAAACCGAGGTGGGGCAGTTCCTCACCGTCTTCACGGCCGGGATCATTGACCGCCCGCCCGCTGGCGCTTTGGACGGCGCGCGCGTTGTGCGACAGCTGCAAGGCGTCATCGCCGATATCGAAGACCAGTTGCGCTCGGGTCGGCAGGGTGATGGAGCGAAGCAAGACGGGGGGAAGCGCAATGAAGATCGAAGGACAAGCCGCCATCGTGACGGGTAGTGCATCGGGATTGGGCGGAGCCACAGCGGAAATGCTGGCCGCGTCCGGAGCCAGGGTCGCGATTTTCGACATGAACGTGGAAAAGGGTGAGGCGCATGCCAAGGCGATCGGCGGCGCGTTCTTCAAGGTGAACGTCACCGATGCCTCTGACGTGAAAGATGCGATCGCCGCTGCCGAAGGTCTGCACGGCAAGGCGCGGATCCTTGTCAATTGCGCGGGGATCGGCCCGCCCGCCAAGGTCATCGACCGCGACGGGCTGCCCGCATCGCTTGAAGTTTTCAACACCGTGCTGAACGTAAACCTGTCTGGGTCATTCAACGTGCTTTCGCAATTCGCGGCAGCCTTGCACATCGCCGATCCGCTGGGCGAGGAACGCGGGGTCATCATCAACACCGCGTCGGTCGCGGCCTTTGACGGCCAGATCGGGCAGGCGGCCTATTCGGCCTCGAAAGGCGGAGTCGTTGGCATGACCCTGCCAATCGCCCGCGAATTGGCGCGCTATGGCATTCGGGTGATGACGATTGCGCCGGGGCTGTTCCTGACGCCGCTTCTGGAGACACTCTCGGAGGAAATCCGTGCCTCGCTGGGGGCGCAGGTGCCTTTCCCCAGCCGTCTCGGCGATCCGGTGGAGTTCGCCCAGCTTGTCACAGCGATTGTCGAAAATCCCATGTTGAATGGCGAAACGATCCGCCTGGACGGGGCAATAAGGATGGCTCCGAAATGAGTTTTACCATGGAGCGCAGCGGCATATCGGACCGCGCGCTGGCACTTGCTGACAGGGTCGAAACCTTTGTGCGCGAGACCGTGGTGCCGTTTGAACGCGATCCGCGTCTTGGCGCGCATGGCCCCTCCGAAGAGCTGTCGAAAGAGCTCAAGGCACTGGCCCGGGACGCAGGGCTGATGACGCCGCATATCCTTGAGGATGGCGGTCATTTGACTCAGCGCGAAACCGCTGCCGTTCTGATCCGGTCGGGCCTGTCGCCGCTGGGGCCATTGGCCTGCCACACCTGCGCACCGGACGAGGGCAACATGTACCTTCTGGGCAAGGTGGCCTCGCCGGACCTGAAAGAGCGGTTCCTCAGCCGGATGATCGCAGGCGAGATGCGGTCAGCTTTCTTCATGACCGAACCGGCCGAAGATGGCGGTGCGGGGTCTGACCCGTCGATGATGCTGACAACCTGCGTGCCGGACGGCAACCATTGGGTGATCAAAGGGCGCAAAACATACATCACCGGTGCCGACGGGGCTGGGATGGGCATCGTCATGGCCAAGGCCGAGGAAGGCGCCTGCATGTTCCTGGTCGATCTGCCACACCCGAATGTCCGGATTGAGCGCGTGATGAACACGATCGACAGCTCCATGCCGGGCGGCCACGCGGTTGTCACCATCGACAATCTGCGCTTGCCCGCCGATCAGATGCTGGGTGACGCCGGGGAGGGGTTCCGCTATGCGCAAGTGCGGCTGGCGCCTGCTCGTCTGAGCCATTGCATGCGGTGGCTGGGGGCTTGCATCCGCGCGCATGAAATCGCGGTGAACTACACCAATCGGCGACAGGCCTTTGGCAAGCCTCTGATCGACCATGAAGGTGTCGGCTTCATGCTGGCCGAAAACCTGATGGACCTGAAACAGGCCGAATTGATGGTCTATTGGTGCGCCGATGTGCTGGACGGCGGCGCGCGCGGGACCGTCGAAAGCTCGATGGCGAAGGTCGCCGTGTCCGAGGCGCTGATGCGGGTGGCGGATCGCTGCTTGCAATGCATGGGCGGGCAGGGCGTCACGGGGGATACGATCGTCGAACAGGTGTTCCGCGAAATCCGGGCCTTCCGGATTTACGACGGTCCGACCGAGGTGCATAAGTGGAGCCTCGCGAAGAAGCTGAAGCGGGACTGGACCAAAGCGCAAAACCCGTAGCTGCGCTGCGGCGGCTCCTAGTCGCGCGCCAGGCCGAACGCGATCCGTCCCAGGCTGAGGGGAGAGTTTGCCAGGTCGATGAACCGCTTTTCATCTGCCAAGAGTTCCCGTCCGGCGGATCGCCCTTCCGAACTTGTCATCGCGCTGTCCAGATCCGCGTGCGTGTCCCAGACCATCTCGGCAAACCCATCGAAAGGTTCAGGCGCCCCGCGCACGTGTCCCAGCGCCGTGCCCATCTCGTCTTCGATCGTGTGGATCTGGTTGTAGACGGCAAAGCGCAGCGCCTCCCGGTGTTTTTCCACGAGCGGCCCGTGGGTGTCGCGCCAATACGTCTGGAACTCTTCGCGGGTCAGATGCGGCTGCCGCCTAAGACAAAAGATCAGTTTGAGCATGGTCTTCCCTTTCGTTTCCGACCGAGATCCGCGGCCGCTTCAGACCGCGCTTGACTCGTTTAACATAACAAGCGATCGTTAGGTAAACTGATTGTCCTGATCTTGTCATAGTGCCCGGTTACCTTTGTGAATTGGCGTGTTTGACGGATCCGGATATCGCGTCACCCGGCCCTTAACGGCGTGTTTGGCCGAAAGGGGCGTCGAACTTGAGGTAGAATACACCTTGACGGTCGCAGCCTTTGACCCGTTGCAGAAAGGACTGTTGGAGCCCGAAAACTGCAGGCTTGGCCATGACTGACGCCAGCGTTTCCAAACCCGGACGGCGGAGAAAAGACAACCTGTTTTCGCAGGAGGTGATCGTTCTTCTGGTTACGCTCGGACTTGGCGTCCTCTTCGCCGTGACGCTTCCGGGGTTTGCGACACTTGGCAACCTCCTGACGATGAGCAACAGCGTCGCAATCCTGGGGATCCTCAGCCTTGGCATGGGGGTCGTGGTCATCGGGCGCGGTCTCGATCTGTCACAGATCACGGCCATGGCGGTCAGCGCGGCCATCGTTTGTCAGATGATCGGATCGGGCTTTGCCATACCGGTCGCGTTGCTTGCGGGGTTGGCCGTTGCGCTGGCCATCGGCATCGCCAACGGGCTGATCATTGCCTTCATCGAGATCCCGGCGCTTTTCACGACGCTGGCCAGCGGTCTGCTGGTCTATGGATTGGCCCGCATCACGGTGCTGGACGGCTTCATCAGCTATATTCCCAACGGCAATGACGGGTTCCTGTTCGTTGGACAGGGGCGCTTTTTCGGCGTTCCCATGCCGGTGATTGTCTTCATTCTGCTTGCGATCCTTGTCCACCTGATGTTGTCGCGAACCAGCGTGGGGCGGTTCGTCTATGCCCATGGCGACAACGCCGACACGGCACGTCTGACCGGCATCCCGGTGCGGCCTCTGACTGTTTTCGAATATAGCGTCTGTTCGGTGATCGGCTTCCTTGCAGGGCTGGTCATGGCGGCGATGAACGCCAGCATGAATACCCAGGTGATCAATTCCACCCTGATCTTCGACGTCATCCTTGTGGTTGTGTTGGGTGGAATATCGCTTGTCGGAGGACGTGGCAGCGTCTTGAGCGTTATTGTCGGCGCCGCACTGATCGGGACGTTGCTCAACGGCATGATCATCATGAACCTCGACAGCAATTTGCAAAGTATCATCAAGGGCTTGGTGCTGTTGGGCGCGATCCTTCTCGACAACTTCCTGCACCCCCGAGACGAAGAAACCGCCCGGCAAGGAGACTGAGCGGATACCAGAAGGCCCGCAGGGCCACCCAACAACACGGAGGAGACCAACATGACCCAAAAGACACCCCTGTCCCGGTTGATAAGATGTCTTCCCGCCGCGGCGGCGCTTGTCGTTGCCGGCGGCCTTTCAGCAGAGGCCCAACAACTTGCCGGTGGCAACAGCTCGGCCGAGCTGCGCGAGCTGGTCGACTCGAAACTTGTCGGTAAGAAGGTCGCCTGGATGCCCACGACCCTGGGCTTTCCGCTGACCGATATGTGGACCTATGTCATGCAGCAGGAAGCCGATCAGATGGGCTTGACGCTGGATGTCCGCGATCCGGGCTGGAACCCCGACACGATGGTGCAGATCGTCAATTCGCTGATTGCGGAAAAGCCCGACGTGATGATCGTGCATAACTTCAACGTCCAGCTTCTCGCGAAACAGCTCAAACGGGCTGAAGAGGCGGGCATTCACGTCGTTCAGGTCAACATGGTCTCGAACTACAAGACCGGGGCCTATGTCGGTGCCGACTGGGGCCAGGTCGGTCGGATGGTCGGCGAAGATGTCGTGCAGGCCTGCGGCAAGGGCAGCGGTACCTCGGGCAAGGTTGCGGTGGTGCAGGGCGATCTGACCTCGGCCGCCAGTATCGAACAGCTGGCAGGCTTCAAGGAAGCGCTTGCCGCGGATGACACGATCACCGTCGTCTCGGAACAAGATGCTGCATGGGATGCCAGCAAGGCCAACACCATCACGGCGACGGTCCTGCAGCAGCACCCGGATCTGTGTGCCACCTTCGGTTTCTGGGGCACCATGCAGAACGGCGCCGCACAGGCGGTCAAAGCCGCCGGGAAGATGGATCAGATCAAGGTCTATGCTTCGGGCGAGGGCAACCGTCAGGACTGCACCAACGTCTCGGACGGTTTGTTCTACAAATTCCTGAACTACAGCGCACCCAAGCAGGGCGAAGCCATCATGTCATCGGTCAGCTTCATGCTGCAATCGGGCCTGGCGCCGACGGACATTCGCATGGCGCATTACAGCCGCCCGTTCTGGGTCACCAGGGACAACGTCGATCCTTCGATGTGCTTCGACGTGCCCGGTTAAGCGAAGCAGACCTGACCGCCGGGAAAGCGGGGTCCGCTTTCCCGGTCGCTACCTTTAGCCCAACTTAAATGGACAAGCCCATGGCCGCGCGTACCGGTGCCAGCTCTGTCTTGCAGACCCTGCAATCCCGCTTTTCGTTCCGCATCTTCCTGTCGGACCTGCTGTCGAAATCGTGGATGGAGCCGGCGATCCCCTTCGCCATCATGGTGGCGCTGATCACCTATTTTTCCCTGACGGTGCCGAACTACGCCACCGCCTACAACCTGGTTGAGCTGCCCAGGCAATTCGCGGAATTCGGGTTTGTGGCGATTGCCATGGCCATCGTGATCATCTCGGGGGGGATTGACCTGAGCGTCGGGGCGATCGTGGGCATCGTCAATCTGGTGGCTCTGCTGATGATCAGCGTGTTCCAGATGCCTGTCGGGGTGGTCTTCGCTGCGAGTGTCCTGTGCGGTGCGATCTTGGGAGGCTTCAACGGGGTTCTGATTGGTTATCTCAAGGCGCGGCCGTTCCTGACGACGATGGTCACACTGATCATCTACCGGGCCATTGTCGAGATCATCAACAAGGCCTATGCCGTCCAGATCGCGACCGCCTGGGTCGACAATTCCGCCTGGGATATCCTCGGCGACGGCTTGATCCTGGGCGTTCCCGTCAATGTCGTCATTCTGATTGCCGTGGCCTTGGTCGGGCACGTCTTTCTTCGAAATTCACGGCCTGGCTGGCACATCATGTCCATCGGTTCCAGCCGCAAGGCGGCCCGTCACGTCGGCATCAAGGTCGAGCGTCTGCTCTGCCTGACATACGTGATGTCCGGCGCATTGTGCGGCCTGGCGGGTGTGCTTTACGCGGCGCGCCAGAACAGCCCCGGCACCGATACCGGCACCGGATGGGAGGTTACCGCGCTGACGGCCGTTGTCCTCGGCGGGATCTCTCTGGCGGGCGGAAAGGGCACAATCGGTCGCGCGATGATCGGTGCGGTGATCGTTTTCGTCCTGGTCAATGGACTTGTCCGGTTGGGCATGCCGGGGCCGGTTACCTCGGTCGGTCTGGGATTGCTGCTGCTGGCGGCGGTTGGACTTGATGTGAAATGGGCCAAGAACCGCGCAAAGGTCATTCAGAAAATCTATGTGAACCCCACGCGGGTCGATTTCGGCCGGATGCCGGAGATCGCGCGCGACAGCGGATCGCCCTTGGCCGAGAACAACGCGCTCGCCACGGTCGAGGCCATCGGTCTCGATCAGATCGAGGGCCCGGAAGACGTGATCCTCGACCGCCAGGGACGGCTCTATGGCAGTACGCGCGAAGGCTGGATCGTGCGCTTTTCCGGCGAAGACTTTTCGCATCGCGACGTCTTCGCCCGGATTGGCGGGCGCCCTCTGGGCATGGCGTTCGACAAGGATGAGAACCTGATCGTGTGCGTGGGCGGTATGGGCCTCTATGGTGTCCGCCCCAACGGCGAGGTCTACAAGCTGACCGATCAGACCAATCGCACCTGGTACAAACTCAACGACGACTCCCGGCTGCGGCTGGCGGACGATCTCGATATCGCGCCTGACGGGAAAATCTACTTTTCCGAAGCCACGATCCGGTACGAGATGCACAGCTGGCACGTGGACGGGGTCGAAGGGCGCGGCAACGGTCGGCTGGTGGAACATGACCCGGCGACTGGTGAGACACGCACGGTCGTCAAGAGCATGGTCTTTCCCAACGGGGTCTGCGTGACCCACGACGGTCAGGCGGTCTTGGTGGCCAGCACCTGGCTGTGCAAGATATTCCGGTACTGGATTGCCGGGCCCAAGAAAGGCCAGATGGATATCTGGGCGGACAACTTTCCCGGGTATCTCGACAATATCAACCGGGCCTCCGACGGAGGCTATTGGGTGGCGCTGGTGGGCATCCGGTATCCCGCATTCGATCTGGCAATGAGAAGCCCACGCTTCCGGTATCGCATGGTCAAAGAAATCCCCGTGGACGAATGGATCTTCCCGGGTGTGAACAACGGATGCGTGATCAAGCTCGATGCCAATGGCAAGCCCGAGGCATCCTATTGGGATCCGGGTGGCGAAAACCATCCCACCATCACTTCGATGCGCGAACACAAGGGATATCTCTATCTGGGTGGGCTCGAGAACAACCGGATCGGCAGACTGAAACTCAAGGGCGTGGACGAAACCTGGAGCGGCTGGAACTCCTATTGGGGCGATAAGCGGAGGGATCTCTCCTGATGTCCCAGATTCTTCGCAATATCCGTGCGATCCTGAACCGCAACAAGGATCAGCACTCCATCCCGGTGATGGATGGCAACATGTCTCCCAACGATGCGCTGGATCGCTGCGCTGAATTGGCGGTCTTCAATGCGTCGCCAGATGACATGGCGCTCGATTCCGATGGCCGGTTGCATGTGTCGGTCGGTGACCGGGTCCTGCGCGGCAGGCCCGCGGGAGAGTGGGAGGAGGTGGCTCACCTGCCGGGGGCGGCGGGGGCCTTGGCATTCCACCCGGACGGACGGCTTCTGGCCTGCGTCTCGGGCGAGGGGCTGGCGCTTATCTCAAACGGCGGTCGCGTGGAATGGCTGCGCAAGGCAGGCGGGCAGAAGCTCGGCTGTCTCACGGGCGTTGTAGTTGCGCGTGACGGCACGATCTATGTGACGCAAGGCTCCTGCGATACCCAGCCGCAGGACTGGGTTGTCGATCTCATGCAAAAGAACACGTCGGGCCTTCTGATCCGCGTCGATCCGACGGGGCGCGAGGCCGAGATCCTGGCCCGCGGACTGGCCTATCCCGGCGGGGTGGCGATCACACCCGATGACAGCCAGATCCTTTTCAGCGAGAGCTGGGCGCATACGCTGTCGCTCTGCACCCGCGACGGCGGCGGCCGACGCAAGATGGTGCGGAACTTTCCCGGCTATCCCTCGCGCTTAATCCCTGATGGAAGAGGCGGTTTTTGGGTCTGCCTCTTTGCGGCGCGCACGCATCTTGTGGAACTCGTCCTGAGCGATGCGGAGTTTCGCACGGCCATGATGGCCGAAGTAGATCCCGCCTTCTGGATCGCCCCGTCGCTGCGGGCCACGGGGTCATACATGGAGCCCTTACAGGGCGGCGGCATCAAGAAGCTGGGCGTGGTCAAGGCCTGGGCTCCGCCGCGGTCCTACGGGCTGGTGCTGAGGGTCAACTTGGACGGGGATGTGATTGAGAGTCTGCACAGCCGCGTAGGCGGGACGTGCCATGGCGTGACCTCCGCCTTGCCCTGCGCCGAGGGCCTTTACGTCCTTTCGAAAGGGCACCAGCGCCTTGTGATGCGCCAGCGGGGAGGGCTTGCCGATGCCTGATCAGAAACCCCCGATCATTCGTATTTCGTCCGGCAGCAAGATTTATGGCGGTGTTCACGCGATCGAAGACGTGGACTTTGACGTGCGCGCAGGCGAAGTGCACGCGTTGGTCGGAGAAAACGGCGCAGGCAAATCGACCCTGTCCAAATCCATCGCGGGCACGATCAAGCTGACCCATGGAACGATCGAGGTCGATGGCGTTCCGGTCACCTTCGAAAGCCCGGCGGATGCCCTGCGCCAAGGGATTGCGATGGTGTACCAGGAAACCAGCCTGGTCCCTACCATGACCGTGGCCCAGAATATCGAACTCGGTAACGAGAAATTCTATAACCGGTTCCGTCTGCTGAACATCAAGGCGCAGCAGCATCTGCAATCGCGTAACTTCCACGTGGACCCGGCGGCCATGGTGTCATCGCTTGGCGCGGCGCAGCGGCAGATGGTCGAGATCGCGCGCGCCCTTCGGTTTGATGCGCGGGTCATCATTTTTGACGAGCCGACGGCAAGCCTGACGCCCGAAGAGATCCTGCATTTCTTTCACCTGATCGAGGACCTGCGCAGACATGGTGTGGGCATCATCTATATCTCCCATGCTCTCGAGGAATCGCTGCAGATCGCCGATCGGATCACGGTCTTGCGCGATGGCCGGGTGATTGCCTGCAAGCCCGCAGCCGAGTTCGACAGGGATAGCCTTGTCCGGGCCATGGTGGGGCGCGACGTCTCACAAAGCCACTACGCCAAGGCCGATCACAGCGCGGATGGACAGAAGGGCGTACGCCGCAAGGTTCTGAGCGTCGAGAACGTGACGATGGGCAGCGCGGTCAAGAACATGTCCTTTTCCGTTTACGCGGGCGAGGTCGTGGCCATGTCGGGGCTGATCGGATCGGGGCGCACGGAAATCGCCAAGATCGTCTGCGGCGAATTCAAACGCAATCTGATCAATGGCGGGATGATCTACCTGAACGGCAAGCCGGTGCGCTATCGCGTGCCGGGCCAGGCGATCAATGACGGCATCGTGTATATCAGCGAAGACCGTAAGGTGAACGGCTTCTTCGAAACGATGACCGTGGATGACAATATCTATCTTGGTCGTCTGGCCACCCGGCTCGGCCGGCGGCTCTTTGTCTCGCGGGGGGAACGGCAGTCCCTCGCGGATGCCTGGGTGGACAAGCTGCGCATCGCTGCGACCCATCGAGATGCGAAGATATCCGAGCTTTCAGGCGGCAATCAACAGAAGGTCATGATTTCGAAATCCCTGGTGCAGGAGCCCGACCTGGTGATTTTCGATGAGCCCACACGCGGTGTCGATGTCGGGACGATCCCGGTCATCCACCAGGCCATCAGGACCCTGGCGGACGAAGGCAAAGCCGTGCTGGTGATCTCGTCCTATCTTCCCGAGGTGCTGAGCGTCGCCGACAGGATCCTCGTCGCGCGTCAGGGCCGGATCGTCGAGGAATTCGATGCCGCCACCGCAACCGAAGACAAGATCATGTATGCCGCAATTCACTAGGGTCTGTTGAGATTCAGGATTCCCATCTGGTCTAGGTTCTGATTCAAACTCCCAAAAGGGAGGTCTGAATGG
>NZ_JAOVQN010000032.1:0-37345 GCF_025673445.1 Ruegeria marisflavi | reverse complement strand
ACCTCAGCTTTACGGCAATCATCAATGCCTGCGCCGCTCTCCTGAACTCAAAGTGAATCTCAACAGACCCTAGATCGACCGCGCCCATCATTGTCATTTCCAGGTCCGAACGGTCAATCACCAGAGTCAGGTCCGGGTTGTCGGCCTGGTAACCCTCGATATTGGTCAGGGTCGCATTCTCCATTTCGATGATGAACTTCTCGCCATTGTCTGGCGTAACCAGGTTGATGGTGAACCGCATACCTTCGGCTTTGCGGCTGTCCATCTTGATGCCGAGGAAATTCAGGAACAACTCCGTGGACATCGCCCGGATCACATCAGCACTGGTTGAGCTCACCGTTGGTGCATCGGAAATACCAGAACGCAGTTTGTAAGCACCCGACAAGTAACTGTTTCGCAGCCCCGGGTTTTCCTGCTGGTAACCAAGCTGCTCATAACAGTCCGCAAGAAGATCACGTGCTGGCTGGTTGTCGTTCTCAGCGAGGAAGAGTTTGTTTAGGACTTCGACGGCCATCTTGTACTCACCAGCCGCGAAAAGCTCTTGTCCTTTGGCCATGATCTTGTCCGACCCGCCCATCATCTCGACGTAGAGGGGCGCCGATGCTTCGGGCGATGGCGGGATCAGCGTTGCGGGATTGGCATCCCAGAACCCCAAGTATCGCTGGATCACTCCTCGACTGTTGTGCTCGGGTGAGCCGTGGTAGCCTCGGCAGTGCCATTCATTCTGCAGGTTCTTGGGCATTTCATAGACGTTCTGGATCTGGTTGATCGTCACGCCCTGGTTGGCGAAGTGCAGCACCTGGTTGTTGAAATGCGCATACATGTCGCGCTGCGCCCGCATCACCTCTTGAATGCGGTCATTGCCCCAGCGCGGCCAGTGGTGCGACTGGAACATCACCTCAGCTTCCTCGCCAAACAGGTGCAGCGCCCGGGAGATGTACTTCGACCAGCGCAGAGGATCGCGCACCGGAGCCCCGCGCAACGTATAGATGTTGTGCAGAGTGCCCGTGATGTTCTCAGCCATCCAAAGCGCCTTCATCCCGGGAATGTAAGTGTTCATGTTGGACGGAGCTTCGGTCCCTGGCGTGTTCTGGAACACCATGCGCACGCCATCCACCTCGAGATATTCGATGTCTTCTTCGATAATCTTTGTTGGTGCGATTAGTCCGACTGCGCCAAGAGACACCCGGTGTCCCAGCCCCTGTCCAGCAAATCCGTACGGGTTGATTGGAAGCTGCTGGCCATACTGATAGGACAGCCGGCGGTTCATAGCGTTTCCCGCGTAGACATTCTCGGAAATTGTGAATTCCATGAAGGCGCGCGGCGCGATGATCTCCACCTTGCCGGCGTGCACATCGGCCTCGTCGACGATGCCACGTACACCGCCCCAGTGGTCACCATGGGAATGTGAATAAATCACCGCCGTTACAGGCAGGCCATCGCCAACATGTTCTTGGAAGAGATTCCAAGCCGCCCGCGAAGTTTCCGCACTCATCAATGGATCGATGACGACCCATCCAGTTTCGCCGCGCACAAAGGAGACGTCCGATAGATCAAGTCCGCGCACCTGATAGATACCCGGGATCACTTCATAGAGACCATAATTCTGGTTCAGACGGGAAATCCGTTGCAGTGAGGGATGGATGCTGGGCCAATCCTTGTCTTCGTCGAAGAAGCGGAAACTTGCCATGTCCCAGGCGATATTGCCTGAATCCGCCATGATCGTGTCTTCTGGCATCGGCGCGATGAAACCGCGCGCTTGCTCATCGAAGTCGCGTGTATCCGAGAACGGCAGCGTGTTGCGTGCTTCAGCCAGGATTTTCAAAGTGTGTTCCGAAGGCGCCTTGCCCTTCGGATGGAAGTGCCCCTCGGCTGGCGTTGCACTCTGCGCATACGCCGCTCCCTCCTCTGAAATGAATGTTGGAGCCACTGCAAATGCCGCTCCGAGCGCCGGGGCGGACTTAATGAAATTACGACGTGTGGTCATTTGAACTCCCTCCTGAAAATGGCACTACGGAGGCCCGAAAAGTCCGGTTATGGCAGACCAGTGCGTTTGCCGCTCCGTTTCCACTCAAAGGTTACCCTTGGCAAAAGTCTTGTCTACTCACGAGACCTGTCATTTCGCGACAATCGCCTGGGTACACAGGAATCTTTCACTGGCTTCGCTGGGCCTTTGCCCGGTATTCGGATGGAGAGACACCCTGCCACTTGCGGAACGCGCGAGTAAAATTTTCCGGTGCGTCATAGCACAGCTCGGCGGCTATCTTTTTCACAGGCAGATCGGTTTCCAAAAGGAACGCCATCGCACGCCTGCTGCGTGCAATTTCAAGGAGATGCTTATAGGTGTACCCGAGTTTGCTCAGCTGCCGTTGGACAGTTCTCGGACCCAGATCCAAGGCCCTTGAAAATCCATCGAGGTCGACGATGCGATCCATCAATCGAAGGTCAATGAGTTTCAGGATATCATCAAGGAACGCGGTTTGCTTCCCGTCGCGTGGTGCCACTAAATCAAGTGACGTAATGGGTCGAGCGAACGGAAGCGGCCCGGAGAGCCTTGTACCCAGGTCCGCTTTCCTGACCGCCACACCGTAATTTGGACGGCCGAAAAGGATTTCATTTTGAACAAGGGCACTTAATTTTTCCGTTCGCGCTGGCTTTTCGTAGTCGACTTCCACCCAATCGGGTCGCCACCCCTCGCCCAGGAACCCCCGAAAGAAAACAAACATCGTTTCGAAGAGGTGGTCCGAGAAATGACGTGTGTTTTCATAGCCTGCAAGACCTGATTTATAGCACCAGACAACGTGATGTTCACGTAAGGACAAGTACATCTTTGTGCCGCTTTCGTGCGCCCACAATGTCCTGCAAACACGGTGGAGGGCTTGGCCAAGCGTGGGAGCACAATAAGCATAGCCGGCCCAATTCCCGTAATCGAGCGCAGTGGTTTTGCTGCCAAGGCTTACACCGAATTCCGCGTCACCGATCGTACGCGCAGCCGCCTCCATTACGCGGATCATCTTGGCCAAAGGGACCCGATGCTCTGGCGCATCGAGAACGCTGAGGGGAAGATCGTGGCTTTGCAGGATGCGGTTGAGCGCGCGATCTCCGGCCATGTCGCGAACAAGTTCGGGAAAGGGACCCCATCCCCGGATTCTTGTCATCGCTAAGGCTTTCAACGCAAACCCCTCCTTTCCCATACAAACAATATCACATTCTTGCCATGACGTTGAGCCTGGAGTGCGACTCGCCTTCAATGGCTTGTAGGCGCCGGAAGACCTGCGCAGAATGACCGGTTCAGCACATAGCGGCGACTGCTGCGCCTCGGATCAACGTCGTTAAAGGGCTCAATGCCGACATTTTTCTTATCTGCGCGGCTCAATCAGCAAATACCCCAACCGGCGCGTTTAAGCGTGCACCGCTCCCCCTTCCCCTCCCCTGTCCCGCTGGCTAGATAGGATCTCCAACCTATCTGGGAGAAGTTTTCTTGGACCGTATCGCCCGCACCATCGCCGCCGAAATCAATGCCCGCCCCGAACAGGTGGATGCCGCGGTCAAACTGCTGGACGAAGGCGCCACCGTGCCCTTTGTCGCCCGCTACCGCAAAGAGGCGACCGGGGGGCTGGACGACACCCAGCTGCGCACGCTGGCCGACCGGCTCACCTATCTGCGCGAGCTTGAGGCGCGGCGCGAAACGATCCTGGGCTCGATCCGCGATCAGGGCAAGCTGACCGACGAGTTGTCGCTCTCCATCGCGCGGGCCGAGACCAAGGCGCAGCTTGAAGACATCTATCTGCCCTACAAGCCCAAGCGCCGCACCAAGGCGATGATCGCCCGCGAGAACGGGCTGGAACCGCTGGCCGAGGCCATTCTGGCCGACCGCGGCGCCGAGCCCGAGGCGCTGGCCGAGGGCTATCTCTCCGAGGCGGTGCCCACCCCCAAGGACGCGCTGAACGGCGCCCGCGACATCCTGGCCGAACACCTGACCGAGGATGCCACCCTGCTGGGCGAGTTGCGCGCCTTTCTCCACCGCGAGGCGATGCTGAGCGCCAAGGTGATCGAGGGGCAGGAACAGGCGGGTGCAAAGTTCTCCGACTATTTCGCCCATTCCGAGAAATGGGCCACCACGCCGTCGCACCGGGCGCTGGCCATGCTGCGCGCCCAGAAAGAGGGTGTCGTGACGCTGGATATCGCCCCCGATGCCGAGGGCGCGGCGCGCGCCGAAACCATGGTGGCGTCCCGGCTGGAAACCCGCGGGTCCGGCCCCGGTGACGCGTGGCTGCGCAAGGTCGCGGGCTGGACCTGGCGGGTGAAACTGTCGCTGTCGATGATGGTCGACCTGATGAGCGATCTGCGCGCCCGCGCTCAGGAAGAGGCAATCCAGGTCTTTGCTCGTAATCTCAAGGACTTGCTCTTTGCCGCCCCGGCCGGGGCACGTCCGACGCTGGGGCTTGATCCCGGCATCCGCACCGGGGTCAAGGCGGCGGTGGTCGATGCCACGGGCAAGCTGGTGGCAACCGATACGCTCTATCCTTTCCAGCCCAAGAACGACCTGCGCGGGGCGCAGGCCAGCATCGCGCGGATGATCGCCCAGCACGGCATCGAACTGATCGCCATCGGCAACGGCACCGCCAGCCGCGAGACCGAGCGGATGGTGGCCGACACTTTGAAATTGCTGCCGAAATCGGTGAAGACGCCCACCAAGGTGGTGGTGAGCGAGGCCGGCGCCTCGGTCTATTCCGCCTCGGAACTGGCGGCGCGCGAATTCCCGGGGCTTGACGTTTCCTTGCGCGGGGCGGTGTCGATCGCCCGGCGGCTGCAGGACCCGCTGGCCGAACTGGTCAAGATCGAACCCAAAAGCATCGGCGTCGGCCAGTATCAGCACGATGTCGACCAGCACCGGCTGGGCCAGATGCTGGAGGCCGTGATCGAGGATGTGGTGAACGCGGTTGGTGTCGACCTCAACACCGCCTCCGCGCCGCTGCTGGCGCATGTCTCGGGGCTGGGGCCGGGTCTGGCCGAGGCCATCGTCGCCCATCGCGACATGAACGGGGCCTTTGCCGCGCGGCGCGACCTGCTCAAGGTGGCCCGCCTTGGCCCGCGCGCGTTTGAACAATGCGCGGGCTTTCTGCGCATCCGCGACGGCAAGGAGCCGCTAGATGCCAGCGCCGTACACCCCGAGGCCTATGAGGTCGCCCGCCGCATCGTCGGCGCCTGTGGCCGCAATATCCGCCAGATCATGGGGCATGAGGGCGCTTTGAAAGGCCTGCGCGCCGAACAGTTCGTGACCGACACGTTCGGCCTGCCCACCGTGCGCGACATTCTGGCCGAGCTGGAAAAACCCGGCCGCGACCCGCGCCCCAGTTTCGTGACCGCGTCCTTTGCCGATGGGGTCGAGGATATCACCGACCTGCGCCCGGGCATGGTGCTGGAGGGCACGGTGACCAATGTCGCGGCCTTTGGCGCCTTTGTCGATATCGGGGTGCATCAGGACGGGCTGGTGCATGTCAGCCAGCTGGCCGACCGGTTCGTCAAGGACCCGCATGAGGTGGTCAAGACCGGTCAGGTGGTCAAGGTCACGGTGACCGAGGTCGATGTGCCGCGCAAGCGGATCGGTCTGAGCATGCGCAAGGATGGCGGCGCCTCGGCCCGGCAGGAGAAACCGGCGCGCTCGGGCGGCCCCAGGGATCGTAACCCGCGCGGGCCGATGCAATCGGGGCCGAAGGGCGGTGGCGGCTCTGGCGCGCTGGGGGCGGCGCTTCAGGACGCGCTGCGCAAACGCTAGGCGCCCGCTCCTCCGCCCTGCGGGCGCCCTCGCTGCCCCCTACCCCGCCGCCTCGATCCGGATTGACCGGATCGAGGGGTCGAGGCGCGAATAGACAGCGAGCAATCGCCCGCTCCATTTTGCGGCGATGTAATCGGCCATGAACCGGCTGGGCGCCATCAGCACCGCGCGCCCGTCGCCGCGTTCCAACTCGGTCAGATGTTGGAACCAGCTCGACCACAACTCCGGGTCGCGCCCGTGCAGCGCCGCCTGCACCTGCGCCCAGACCGGATCGTCACTGGTCTCGGCCCGCGGTGGCGGCACATGCAGCGGCACCACATTGCCCGCGGTTTCGGTTTGCGGGGCTTCATCCAATCGCGCCTGGAAATCCGGACCGATCACCGCCCAGCTGTCGCGCGTGTCCAGCAGCAACTGTTTCAGGTCCAGTTCATAGACACTGACCCGACCCCGCACGCCCGGACGTTTCACCGTGACCCAGCCCAGCGAGCGCAGCCGCGCCATCTCGCGTTTCACGGTGCGTTCGTCCACCGACCACAGCCGCGCGATCTCGTCCCGGCCGATGGACAGTTCGTTACGTTGCCAATTGTATCGGGTGGTGATCAGCGCCGAAAGCCGCAGGATCAGCCGCTGGCGATGTTTGTCACCGGCCAGGGCATGCACCGCCAGCGCCGACAGTATATCGTATTTCAGGGCCGAGGCATTGCGCCCGACCGGTTTTGCGATCTGCATCATCCAACTCTCTGCTCGTCTGCCTCGACGATGGGATCTGGCGTCCCGTGCCGGCGGTCCGGCGTCTTCCCAACGCTTTTCCCGATCTTGTGACAATTAGCGTCCAAAGCTTCGATTCTGTCAAGCGGCTTGGCGAGAGGCCCCCTCCCCTTCCCCTTTTCAAAGAAAGAAAAAGGGTGAAGTATTGGTGAGGGGGGACATTGTGGTTGTCCCCGTATTAGCCCCTTTTGTCCCCCTATCAGGGGTGTTCCGGAGCCTGTGTGACCCCATATCTTGCGGAGCGACACCAAAGAGACTCGCTCGAATCGCTACGCTCGGTCTGCCCTGGTCCCGAATCGGAAGCCCCCTGTTTTCAAGGGCTTTCTTACCCGCGGGTAAGAAAGCATCCTCATGATATTTCCTTTTGCCATAAATGCAAATACAGCGTAAATGGGTAAGCATAGAAAATTAGCGTCCTGAGACAAAGGAAGCCCGAGGCATGTATACACACGAAGACCTGAGTCACCTGCGCAACCAGTCGCTGAAGCTGCAAGGCTGGATCCGGCAGCAGACCTTCAGCCCCGAGATGGAAAAGACGCTCCGCCGCTTTTCCAGCTGGGAGGTGAGCGAGCTGATCTTCAACGTCAACCAGTCGACCTTTCGCGGAAAGCTGGTCGCTGACCCCACCCTGCCCGGCGGCGAGGTCGAGCCTGATGGCCGCCAGCGCTGGTTCAGCCTGGAAGAGGTGAACGAGCTGCGCCGCCGGCTCAAGATCAACCGCAAGTCGCTGATGCCGCCGCGCCCGGCGGGCAAACGCGCGATTCGCGCGGCTGTGGCCAACTTCAAGGGCGGCGCAGGCAAATCCACAGTCGCGCTGCATCTGGCCCATGCCGCCGCACTGGATGGCTATCGTGTGCTGGTGGTTGATTTCGACCCGCAGGCGACGCTGAGCCACTCCATGGGTCTGACCGACGTGGCCGAGGATTATACCGTCTGGGGCATCATGGCGCGCGACTTGATCCGCGAAACCGAGCGGATGAACAACCGCGCCGCCGCCGCCGAAAGCGGCACCGCCTTGCCCCGCCGCCAGTTGCCCGCCTCGATCACCGGCATGGGGCTGAGCGATCTGCGGGTGGGTGATTTCATCAAGCCCAGTTCCTGGTCGACGATCGACGCGATCCCCTCCTGCGCCAACGCGGCCTTTGTCGAATTCGCCAGCGCGCAGTACCGGCACCTGAACCCGGAATGGTCCTTCTTTGCCGCGGTGTCGCGCTATCTCGATCAGATTCCCGATGACGCCTATGATCTGATCCTGTTCGATTGCCCACCAGCCATCGGATACCAGTCGATGAATGCGGTGTTTGCCGCCGACATGCTCTATATCCCCTCGGGGCCCGGATACTGGGAATATGACTCGACCACCTCTTTCATCGGTCAGCTGGCCGAGGCGCTGGAGGATCTGTCGCACGGGTTCGACGGCGTCTTACCCACGGGTAAGATCGGCCTGCCCAAGACCTTTGCCGAGATCCGCTTTATCCTCACCCGCTATGAACCGGGCAATGCCCTGCACCAGGCCATGTACGAGGCGTTCCGCAAGGTGTTCGGCCATCACGTCACCGACCACCCTGTCGAGATGACGCGCGCGGTGGAACAATCCGGCCGCTTCCTCAATTCGGTCTACGAAATGGATTACCGCGAGATGACGCGGGAAACCTGGCGCCGCGCGCGCGGCACCTTCGACAATGCCTATCGCGAGTTCCGCGAGGTGATGTTGTCGGCCTGGTCCAAGCTGGAGGATGACGCATGACCCGCAAGCGCAGAATCTTCGATATCGACATGCCGGCGATGGAGGATATTCCGGTCGGGAAGGTGCCCGACAAGGTGCTGGACAAACACCGGCGCGGCCCGATGGCGACGGCAATATCGGAAAACGCAGATGCGCTGCGCGACCGGCAAGTGACCGAGGATCGCATCCGCGCCGAAAACGATCAACTTGCGCATGAACTGGTGCGGCTGAAGAAAGAGGGGTTGATCACCGACCTGGTGCCGCTTGATGCGGTCCATGCTGATCGGCTGACCCGCGATCGGGCGCAGGGGCCGGACCCGGAGCTGGATGAGCTGAAAACCTCTATCCGCGAAATAGGACTGTCGAACCCGATCCGGGTCGAGAAGCGCGCCGATGGCGGGTACGAGCTGGTGCAGGGCATGCGGCGCCTGTCGGCCTATCGCGCGCTCTACGAGGAAACCGGGGACGAGCGGTTCGCGCGCATCCCGGCGGGCATCCTGGCCAATGCGTCGACGGATGATCAATACCGCCGCATGGTGGACGAGAACCTGATCCGCAAGGATATCTCGTTTGCCGAGATGGGCGCGCTGGCCCGTGCCTATGCCGAAGACCCTGCCAATGACTGTGGCGATGTGGACAAGGCGGTTTCGGTCCTGTTCAAATCCGCCAGCTATACCAAGCGCAGCTATATCCGTGCCTTTGCCAGCCTGCTGATGATGCTGGGCAAGTCGCTGGAGCACCCGAACGATATCCCGCGCAATGTGGGTGTCGATCTCAAGCGCAAGCTGGACGGCGATCCGGGGCTAGTTGGTATCGTCAGTTCTGCCTTGCTGGCGCAGCCGGGGCGGAGTGCGGCGGACGAGGTGGCGATCCTGCGTGGGTTTGCCGAGGGGGCAGGGGCGCCGGAACCGCAGGCGCGCACGCCCGCGCCCAGTGGCGACAAGACCCGTCGGGCCAAGACCACCTTTCAGATCAGCCGCCCGAGCGGGATCGCGAAATGTTCGGCTTCAAACGGGCGGATCGACCTGCGCTATAATCTGGATTTCACCCGCATCGACCGGCAGAAATTGGAACAGGCGGTGGCAAAATTGATCGACAGCCTGCAAGAGGACTGACGATTTGCGGTCTTACCCGTGGGTAAGACCGCCTTACCCCAGCAGATCGGTTGCAGGGTTTTCGACAATCTCTACATCGTCGTAATAGCGCTGTGCCTGCGCCACGGAGCGATGCAGGCTGAGTCGCATCGCCGCCTGGATCGGCGCGCCGTCCAGCGCCGCCTGGGTCAGAAAGCCCGAGCGCAGGCCATGTGGGCTGGCAAAATCCTGAGGCAGTCCGGCAAGGCGCAAGCGGTGCTTGACGATCTGATAGATTGCATCCGGAGTCAGGCGGCGTTTCAGCAGACGGTCTGATTTCGATACCGGGCGAAAGAGCGGCCCGTCCTCAATTCGTGAAACCTCGATCCAATGAACAAGCGCCTGTGCTGCGCGCCCCTTGAGCACAAGCCGGGGCGTGGCGCCGCGGGCGGTTGTCTTTGTTTCAACCAGCGAAACCCAAACGATGCCGTCCTTGGTGAAATCCTTGAGCGAGATATCCTCAGCCATCAGCATTGCAATCTCGGATCTTCGTCGGCCTCCGCTGGCCCAACCCAGCATTAGGATGGCCCGGTCCCGGCAATCGCGCATCGAGCCGTGGCAGGTGTCGAGCAGTTGTTCGAGGATCGGACGGGTGATTGG
This sequence comes from Ruegeria marisflavi, assembly GCF_025673445.1. Lineage (NCBI taxonomy): Bacteria > Pseudomonadati > Pseudomonadota > Alphaproteobacteria > Rhodobacterales > Roseobacteraceae > Ruegeria > Ruegeria marisflavi. Next base: position 27,339 of record NZ_JAOVQN010000032.1, on the reverse strand, counting down.
GTTGCGGGATTTTGGCTTGGTCGGTCGTGCCGCCGCCCGGCGTGCCTTGGCGCGGGCCTGCTTCAGCAAGGGGGCGTCAAACGGGCTGTCGAGGTTCTTCATCCGGTGAAACGCCTGCCAGGATGCGATGCGCCGGTTCAGAGTCGATGGGGCAGGGCAAGACAGCGATCGGCGCAAACTCTGCGCGATCATTGCCTCGGCAACGTCGCGGGCGTCGTCGTTCGCGTCGGACAGGTCGCGGGAGTGGTCGAGCACAAAACGAAGTGCACATTCGTGGCGTTCGGGCCAGACCAGTGGCTCATTGAAGCGGAGGCGTTTCCAAGCGGTTAAATAAACGAGATCGCGCTCGTACGCGCGTAGAGTGTTCTCTGGAGTACCCCTTGCATAGAGATCGTTTAGCGTTTCGAGGTCGGTCTTGGCGAGGGCAGGGGGACTGAAAGGATGGGATCGCACGTGTTTCATGTGGGCAGTGTGGCATACATCGAGAGAATCTCATAGGGAAATGATAAGTGAAAGTTATCGGGAGTAATCTAGAATTCCACATAGGCATTATGTAATGCGCAAAATACTAAAAAAAAGACGCTCAAACATATCAGACACTAATCAAATTACGATTTTATTCGACTTGCCCGAGATCGGTCGGAGCGTTGAAAAGGGGATCCGGATCTGTTGCAAACTTTTGGCTGTTGACGATGTCAGATGCCGCGGGTGAATGACTTTCGCAAAATCAGTCGAAAGTCAGTTCATGATTTCCTTCAAAGGCGCGCAATATTCGAAGGATGTGATCCTGTCCTCGGTGTTTTCCTACGTCCGATACTGTGTGTCTTACCGGGATCTGGAAGAAATCATGGCCGAGCGCGGTGTTTCAGTGGACCACACCACGCAGAACCGATGGGTAAACCGGTATTCAGGTGAGACCGCTGAGGCAGCGCGTCGCCCCGTGGCCGGAAATCGTACCGCCGTTGACAACTGATTTTACCGAAAGTCATTCACCCGCGGCATCTGACATCGTCAACAGCCAAAAGTTTGCAACAGATCCGCCTAGGACTGGGTCGGCTATAGGAGTTCAGGCGCTCCAATTCACAGTATTTCTGCCGCCCGGCGACTCATGTGATGCCTTGAAGCAAGCTGATTAGTTTCTGCGAGTCGCTTTCGCCGAGCTGCCGCTGAATGCTGGCATCCTGATCTTCGATCTCGCGCCGGATCTGCATCATGCGCTTGCGCCCAAGGGCAGTCGTCAGCACGTTGATCTTGCGATGGTCGGTCTGGGCGACCTGACGATGGACCAGGCCGTCGGAGACCATGCGAGCAACCAGTTTGGTCAACGCGGGTGGGTTCATCAGGGCTTTGTTGCACAAATGGGGTGAAGGATTCCCTGTGTGAATCCAGCATGATAGCTGGAGGGTATGAGCAGTTGGACCCCGACGAAGTACAAGACCACGAACTGGTCGGCTTACAATGAAGCGCTGAAGCGACGCGGATCGCTTGAGCTTTGGTTTGATCCGGAGATGGTCTGGGTGCCGCCGCCGGGCGGCAAGCGCGGTCGTCAACAGCGTTTCAGCGATGCTGCGATCCAGGCCTGCCTTACCCTGAAGGTTTTGTTCGGGATGCCGCTCAGGCAAACGACCGGGTTCGTGCAGAGCCTGCTGCGTCTGGTCGATTTGGACTGGCGGTGCCGGATTACAGCACACTATTCCGTCGCCAGAAGACCCTGAATGTCAGCCTCCCGTATCGCGGAGGAACCGTGCCGCAGAACCTTCTGATCGATAGTACAGGCATCAAATCCAAAGGTGAGGGCGAGTGGAACGCACGCAAGCACGGTGGCCCGAAGCGGCGCGTTTGGCGCAAGATACACATAGGGATCGACGCAGAAACGCTGGAAGTCCGAGCCGTGGAAGTCACCACTAGCAATGTCGGTGACGCGCCAATGCTGCCCAAATTGCTGAACCAAATCCCGCCCGATCAGGACATCAGCTCCGTAACCGCCGATGGGGCCTACGACACGCGCAAATGCCACGACGCGATTGCCGAGCGCCATGCCCACGCCGTCATACCGCCGCGGAAGAATGCCAAACCGTGGAAGCCCACCAGCGCCGGGGCCATCGCTCGGAACGAAGCGGTCAACGCGTCGCGATACCTCGGTCGCGCTATCTGGCGACGGTGGAGCGGATACCATCGCCAGAGCCGCGTCGAAAGCAAGATGCATTGTGTGAAACTGATGGGGCAGAGCCTCATGGCGCGGGACTTCGACCGGCAGGTCGCGGAAATCCAAGTCCGCATCGCGGTACTCAACCGCTATACCGCACTTGGCATACCCGTCACCGTGTCCGTAGGATAAGTCCGTCCGGGGAAAGGGGAAGACCGCCCTTCAAGCCATTTTTGCAACAAAGCCACCGGGCATGGCCGAATGGCTTGGCAGAAAGCCACAGGTTACGGTCAGAGGTCACGTGGCGAAGCTCAGGTTGGGCGCTACAAGGAGGCCATCGGGTCCAAACTGCGCAGCCGCAAAATGGAGACCCAGACAACCGAAACCCGGATCGCTGTCAACACCCTCAACCGCATGAACCGTCTCGGTCGTGCGGCCTATGTCCGTGTCGCATAAAATCATGGGAAATTAAGTCACTGCGCCCCAAGATCGATCCGTTCACCACGGTCCTCTGAAGTGAACTTTCAATAAAATTCTCAACACCTGCACGTGACATGTGGTACGTTGGATGGCGCAATACAGCCTTGCTTAACGGTTATCGATCGTGCGTGAGCTAGAGACAACTGAAGAAGAACTGGCGAAATTGGGCGAGCGGGCGCTCGAACTTGCGCTTGAGTATTGGTCATCGGTGGAAGACAGGCCGGCTGTGCCCAAAGTCAGCGGAAAGGCAACACAAGACCTGTTTTCGGAACCTTGGCCCCATGAACCGGTTGGTGCAGATGTCTTGGACGAGTTCCGCGAGATTGCTGCACATGCACGGCCTTCCGGCGGCAGGTTTTTCGGCTATGTGTTTGGGTCGGGAGAGCCTGTAGGGGCGCTCGGTGAGTTGTTGGCAGCTGCTCTGAACCAGAATGCAGGCGCGTGGCGGTCGGCACCTTCCGCGGTAGCAATAGAACGCACCGTCGTGCAATGGCTTGCGAATGCAGTAGGCTGCGACGGATTTGCGGGAAGTCTGTGTGGTGGAGGATCTGCGGGCAACCTGATTGCACTTACCATGGCCAGGGAAGCCAAGATGCCAGCCAATGAGGCTGGTGCTCGTCCCTGCACGATTTATACATCCGACCAGGTGCACATGTCAGTACCCAAGGCAATTGCCATGTTGGGCATCGGACGAACTAACCTCCGTCTTGTACCGTGCGACGAAAATTTCAGGATGCGTGTCGATGCTCTAGAGTCGGTAATCTCCGAAGATCGACTCGCTGGAAATACACCCATCGCCATCATAGCAACAGCTGGGACGGTCAATGTAGGGGCCATCGACCCGCTCACAGAGATTGCAACTATTGCAAAGAGGGAAAAACTTTGGCTGCATGTCGACGGCGCGTATGGCGGTCTGGCCGCACTGGCGGTTCCAGAGAAATTCAGGGGTTTGGAGTTGGCAGACTCCCTTACCCTTGATGCACACAAATGGCTTTACCAACCAGTCGAATGCGGGTGTGTTCTATACCGCGACCCCTCAATTGCGCGAAAAACGTTCTCTCAGACTGGTGATTACGTCCGGACGTTCAGCGAAGATCCAGTGGAAGGTTTTGCGTTTTTTGAGGAGACTTTCGAGCTTTCGCGCCGCTTCCGTGCACTGAAGTTGTGGATGTCACTACGTTATCATGGTCGCCATGCCTTCCAGCAGGCAATTTTACGTGATCTTACCCATGCACGGATACTCGCTGAAAGGATAAGGTCCAACCCAACATTGGAGCTTCTTACGCCTGTTGAACTTAGTGCGGTGTGTTTTCGGCATCGATATCAGGACAATGCGGCACTGCTCCGCCGAGTCCTCGCGCGTAGCCGGGTTTATTTGTCAAACGCAACCGTCAACGGACAATTCGCGCTCCGGGCATGTTTCGTTAATCATCGAACGCGCGAAGAAGACGTCATCTCCATTGTATCGGAAATTGAAGCAGCGGCGAGTGACCTGGACCTTTAGCCACTGTATCTCTCATGCGGCCTTTGGTGACCATTTCTGACGCGAATTGCAGAGCGCGTTTGCGATGGTAACGAGTTTTCTGGCGACGGCAGTGATGATCACTTTGTGCGGTTTTCCTATGGCGCGCAGTCGATCGGCGAAGACCTTCAGAACCGGATTGTGATTGCTTGCAACAAGGGCCGCCTGGAACATCACATACCGGCCCCTATGGCCGTGACGGGCGCTTCGCCTCGCTTCGCGATTTCACCCGCAACGTGATCGTCAACGAATTCGGTGGCGCCGAACCCACCCCCTTCATGCTCGACGCGCTGGTCGCCTACCTGCTGGAGTTCGACTTCTTGCCAAACTCCATGCTGACGACGGACGGCAGGTTGACGGACGCGGCCCCCGAGGCCGCCCGGCGCGGCGAAGCGATTTTCAACGGGCCCTTTGCCGGGCTTGGCGACCGCTCCTGCGCCAGTTGCCACGTGCCGGATGCCAATTTCCTCGACCGTCAGGCGCATGACATCGGGTCCGCCGATCCCGCCTACGAGGGCGAGCGAGCCAGTGCTGTCGATACACCCACCCTTCTCGGCACCGCCTATACAGCTCCTTACTTCCACGATGGATCGCTGCCGACTCTCGCCAGCGTGGTCGACTGGTTCGACGACACGAATTCGCTCGGCCTGACCGGGGCGGAGCGTTAGGATCTGACCGCGTATCTCGAAACGGTCGGCGCGGCGGATCAACCGTATGAGGCTTTCGACGCTGAAAACACCGCCTTCCGGCTGACCTTTTCGGAATTGACGACTTTTGCGTCCACCCTCGACACGCTGCTGCCCCGGCGGGACGCAGAGCACATTCTGCTCCTGACCGGTACCGTCGCCGCCGACCTCGCGGCGGATGCCAGCACGATGTCCAATCTTGCAGCAAGGCCTGACATCTATGCTTTGGCCGAACGGCTGGCCGAGGTCGGCGCGGCTGTGCGCGACGGAGACTGGGACACTGCGGAGGCAAGCTGGGCCGCGTTCCGGGCCGAGGCAGACGATATCGAAGAGAGGGCTTTCTGATGGCGATCGAACTGACCCGCAGAAACGCGCTGATCCTTGCGGGTGCGACAGCCCTGTCGCACGCTACGCCGCTGGCGGCACAAGATCTCGCCTTGCGCCTCGCATTCATTCCACAGGAGAACCCCGAGAAACTGCTCGGCGATATCGAGGCCGTCACTGGCTGGCTGACGAATGAAATCGAAGTGCCGGTCGAGGGGTTCGTGACCATCGACCATGCCGCCGCCGTCGAAGCCCTACGCAATGGCGACGCGGACATCTCCTTCATGGGCGCGTTGCCCTTCGTACTGGCCGAGGCTGAGATCGGCGCGGTGCCGTTTCTGTCTGAGGTTTACCGCGGCGCACCAAGCTACACGGGTCGCGTTTTCGTGCGCCGGGACAGCGGGATCGAGACCCTAGCCGACCTTCGCGACCGCGACATTGCCTTCGCCGATCCGATCTCGGAGTCGGGCTATCTCTATCCGCTTGCGGAGTTCGTGAAGGCGGGTCTGGTTGAAGGGCCCGGCGCGGCGGATGAATTTTTCGGCCGTGTCTACTTCGCCGGCGACTACCAGCAGGCAATGCAAGCCATGGCCGAGGGTCTTGTCGATGCCGCCGGTGCAAGCCAGTATGCCGATCTTTTACTGACCCCGGCACAACAGGCCGAGGTAACCTGGATCGGGGAAAGCGAGCCGACCCCCAGCCACTTGGTGATCGCGCGCCAGGGTCTCGACACTGATCTTCGGGATCGCTTCGTCGATGCGATGATGCGGCTCAACGAAGCGGAAAACCGCAACATGCTCCTCTACCTCTACGGCCCGGATGGCTACGTCAGGGCGGACCCTGCGGCTTATCATGGGGTGCGCGACATGGCGCGGCGATACGATCTTTTGGAATGAGCGCGGCGACCGAGATCGAGGACCTGAGTTTCTCCCCTCCGGGCGCGAGGCTGCCTGCGCTGGAACGCGTCTCGCTCTCGATGCCGGAGGGCGAAAGCGTGGCCCTGCTTGGCGCGTCCGGCGCGGGCAAGACCACGTTGCTGGCGTTGCTCGATGGAAGGCTGCGGGGGTGGCACGGCCACATCGCTGTTCTGGGAACGCCTTTCGATCCCGATAATCCGCCGCCGCGCACGCGTCGCGCCGACACGGGGTTCGTGTTCCAGGAATTCGCTTTGGCCGAACGCTCCTCTGTGTTGCGTAACGTGCTGAACGGGCGGCTTGGTCGCATGTCCCCGATTCGCGCTGTCCTCGGGTCGCCCACTCCACGCGATCTGGAAGTCGCACGCGGCGCGCTGACGGATTGCGGCATTGCCGATCTGGCCGAGCGGCGCGTCGACAGTCTCAGCGGCGGGCAGCGGCAGCGCGTGGCCATCGCACGATGTCTTGCCCAGGAACCGCGTTTGGTCCTCGCTGACGAATCCGTGAGCAGCCTTGACCCAGCACGCGCCGCTGAAATCCTGACGCTGCTGACCGGGGCTGCGAAGGCACGCGGCGCGACCGTCCTGTTCTCGTCGCACCAGCCGGAACTGGCACGGCAGTTCGCACAGCGCATCGTCGGCATGCGCGCAGGCCGGATCGTCTTCGACCTGCCGACGACCGAGCTTGACGATGAAGCAACAGTGGATCTCTACCGGGAAACCGCACCTCTGCCGGGCGTCCGGCTGAAGGCGGTAAGGTGATGCGGTCGCGCGGACTTGGCAGTTTCGTGGCCATTGCCTTGATCGCCGGTGCTGTTTTGTGGTCATTCACGACGACGGACGTCGATCTGTCGCGCCTGATGTCGGCTGGGCCACGCATTGTCGACTTCCTCGGCAGGATGTTTCCCCCGGATCCGACCGTGATGAACGAGATCCTGAAGGGAAGCGCCGAGACGCTGTGGATCGCAGTCCTCGGATCGCTGGGGGCCGTGATCCTGTCGGTTCCGCTTGGGATTCTTGCCTCCGAGACGATGGTATCGCCGCTGTTCTATCGCCCGGTCCGGTCGCTGCTCGCCTTCATCCGTGCCATACCATTGATCCTTGTCGCGATGTTGATGGTGGGCGCGGTCGGTCTCGGTCCCTTGCCAGGCATCATCGCGGTTGCCTTCCACGCGACCGGCATGCTCGCCAAGTTCTACGCCGAGGCGATCGACAGCGTCTCCCGCGCGCCGATCGCCGCGCTGGAAAGTGCCGGTGCCGGGCCGCTAGCCAGACTCAGGCACGCGATCTGGCCACAGATGGCGCCGGTTATCGCGCGCGACACGATCTTTCGGTTCGAGTTAAACCTGCGCGAGTCGCTCATCCTCGGGATCGTTGGCGCCGGTGGAATCAGCTTCTACATCCAGACTTACGTGCGCTCGTTCCAGTACGACAAAGCGGCGAGCGTCACTTTGGCCGTGATCGCCATGGTGATCGCCATCGAGGCGATCAACGTGGCCCAGCGCCGTCGATTTGCCTGATCTGACGGAACATTATTTCCGCCGATCAGGCGTAGATGTCGATCGGTGTCCCGTCCTTCACCATTGCATAGATGGGCATTGCCAAGTTGATCGGGTTTTCGTTCTCAGATAGCGCGGTACCATGACCATACAGACCTCATTGCCTCGGCTAAAGGGCTTCCGTTTCCCTCGTGAAATCATCGCCTATGCGGTTTGGGCATATCATCGGTTTGCTCTCAGCACGGCGGATGTCGAGGACCTTCTGGCGGAGCGTGGCGTCATCGTCAGTCGGGAAGCGGTTCGTCTCTGGGTGAACCGGTTCGGGTCTCAGTTCGCATCTTGTATCCGACGCGACCGGCCCCGGCCGCACGACAAATGGCATATGGACGAAGTGGTCGTCCCGATCAACGTCGTGAAACATTGGCTGTGGCGTGCAATCGATGGCAATGGAGATGTACTCGACATTTTGATCCAGCCTCGCCGCAATGCCAAAGCCGCAAAGCGTTTCTTTGGCCGACTGGTTGCTGCCTATGGTGAACCGCGTGTGGTGATCACGGACAAGCTGCGAAGCTATACCAAGCCGATCAAGGCCATCGCGGCGGGCGCCGACCATCGGGCGCACAAGGGGCTCAACAATCGGATCGAAGGGTCACACCGGCCGACGCCAAAGCGGGAAAAGATGATGGGTCGGTTCAAGTCACCACGCCAGGCGCAACGATTTCTCGCCGCCCACGATCAAATCAACCTGATCTTTCGTCCCCGCCGCTATCGCCTTTCCACTCTCTCCTACCGCCATGCCAGAGCAGACGCGTTCAGGCTGTGGCAAGCTTATGCTGCGGAGCTATCAGTCTGATGGTCCGGTCTCATGCTTATTCCCATCCTCTTCAAATAACTTGGCAACGCCGTTGACACTTATGAGTGTTCAGGCAAGAACGCAGCCGTAACGCCACCGGTACCGCGAACCTTTTCCGAGAGTCAAAACCACGACCGGCGTTTCCGTGTCGCGATTGGCCTTGAGGGTGATGCATCTCAATGGTGCCAATTTCCGGACTGTATCATAGCCTTTCCCGTGAACCATCGTTTGCCGGTCTCCGATGTCACGGCTGCCTCTGGATTGTATCAAAACGTATCCTTGAGTTGCGATCTGGCGTTGAGTAGCTAGATGAAACGAGAGCCGAAGGAACCTGGTCTATGCGCAAATACGCTGGAAAAATGTGGATATCGTTGGCACTGATTCTTGCGCTATCAGCACTTTTCCTGCCGCAGGCTGCACATGCAGAAGGCCAGCCAACAGACGCGCTTGCCGTCCAGCACGAAACAGCAGGCAGCCACGACACGTCCGGCCCGGACCCCGACCTTTGCCACAAGGCCGCAACCTGTGAAACACCGGTCATTCCGCAACTGTGGCAAAAGGCGTTTCCTTCGGAAGTAACAGGTAAGCTGGCTGTCGCGCTGAAACTGTCCGGTCTGGCGTCTGTAGCGCCCGAGGCGCATCTGCCACCACCCAAAGCGTGACGCCATTTACGTGAGCCCATTGCGCGTCGGTCTTTCAGCGTGACGGTCGCCGCGGCAAATCGGCCTTTGGACCGCCGAACAATACATAGATGCATCCTCGGCACAGCCGAGCGCGCATGGCTGTTGCACCGGCGATATCCCGCTGTGGCCTCCTGACCAGCTACTCAATTGAACAAAGGACCAACGATGCCACCCATCGCACCCTTGCGCGCGGCTGTTGCCAGCGGTGCCCTTGTCCTGTCCGCGGCTGCCGCCGCCCAGGCCGGGACCTATGATATCACCGTCGACAAGATCCGCATCGACGCGGGCAAGTTCCGCAAGTCCGGTATTGGCTACAACAACAGCCAGACCCCCACCATCCTGCGCTTCAAGGAAGGTGAGAATGTCATGCTGAACGTGAGCAACAACCTGCGCGAGGATACCTCGATCCACTGGCACGGGCTGATCCTGCCCTTTAACCAGGATGGCGTGCCCAAGATCAGCTTTGACGGCATCAAGCCGGGAGAGACCTTTACCTATAACTTTCCGATCGTGCAGGCCGGCACCTACTGGTTTCACAGCCACTCAGGATTTCAGGAGCCGGACGGCGCCTATGGCGCAATCGTGATCGAGCCCAAGGGTGGCGAACGTGTTCGTGCGGATCGCGACTATGTGGTGCAGCTGACCGATACGCACCCGCAACGCGGCAAACGGATCATGCGCAACCTGAAAATGTCGGCGGATTACTACAACCGCTCGCAACGGACCTTGCAGGACCTGATCAAGGATTCGGGCGATATCGGCCTCAAGGCGGCGTTGGAAGACCGCAAGATGTGGGGCCGGATGCGGATGATGCCCACGGATGTCGAGGACGTCCAGGGCTTTACCCCCATGATCAACGGCGAAAGCACCGAACAGAACTGGACCGGCCTGTTCAAGCCGGGCGAGAAGGTACGGCTGCGGCTGATCAACTCGTCGGCCATGGCTTATTTTGACCTGCGCATCCCGGGCCTCAAGATGACCGTGGTTCAGGCCGACGGCAATGACGTCAAGCCGGTCACGGTGGACGAGTTGCGGATCTCAGTGGCCGAGACCTATGACGTGATCGTGCAGCCCAGGGAAAACCGCGTCTACAGCATCGTGGCGGAATCGATGGGCCGTACAGCCATGGTGCGCGGCACCCTTGCCCCGCGCGAAGGCATGGCGGGCCCTGTGCCCTCAATGCGTGAAAAGCCGCGCCTGACCATGGCGGATATGAGTGGCATGATGGGCGGCATGGGCATGGAAGGTCATGTCATGCAGAGCGCGACCAAACCGCTCGACGACATGAGCGGTATGAATCACAGCCAGATGAACATGCAGCCCAAGCCGCAACCGATGGAGGGCATGGACCACAGCCAGATGGGTCACGCCGCACCGGCCCCCAAGGCCTCGGCCGCGCCGATGGATCACTCTGCCATGACCGGCACGGACCAACCGATGGCGGGTATGGATCACAGTCAAATGACTCAAACCGCACCGGCGCCGCAGGCCAAGGCCGCGCCGATGGATCACTCCACCATGACTGGCATAAACCAACCGATGGCGGGCATGGATCATTCCGCGATGACCAATGCCAAGGGCCAGGGCGACCCGTTTTATGCCCCCGGCAGCGGGTTGACCCCGAAGGCGGCAAATGGCGGCAAATTCCTCAGCTATGACGACCTTCGGGCGCGCAAACCGCTCTACAAGGATCGCCCCGCCACCCGAGAGATCGAGCTGCGCCTGACCGGCAACATGGAACGCTATATCTGGTCGATCAACGGCAAGAAACTGTCCGAGGCAGAGCCGATCATGCTGAAATACGGCGAGCGGGTGCGATTCAAATTCGTCAATGAAACCATGATGTCGCACCCGATGCACCTGCATGGCATGTGGTCGATCCTGGATACCGGCAAGGGCCAGTATGACCCGATCAAGCACACGGTCAGTGTTGCGCCCGGCACCACCGTCTATACCGAGACCGAGGTCGACGTGACCGGCCAGTGGGCCTTCCACTGCCACCTGTCTTACCACGCAGACGCGGGCATGTTCCGCAAGGTCGTGATCGAAGGCGGCCCCGCGTGATGCGGTCCCCTCAGAATGGAGAAGCAAGGATGAACAAGATGCGTAATGCCGCCCTTGCCGGGGCGATGGCGATGATCTGGGCGCTTCCCGCGCAGGCGGAACAGCTGATCTACGGATTTCAGGCGGAGCAGTTGGAATACCGGCTGGGAGATGACGAAGACACCTTTGTCTGGGATTTCGACGCCCTGATCGGCACCGACGAGCTGAAACTCGTCTGGCGCAGCGAAGGCGAGCGGGTGCAGGGTGCCGGCGGGTTCGAGACGCTCGAAAACCAGCTTCGCCTGCAATTCCCGGTCTCGACCTTCTTCGACGCGGTTGTGGGTGTTCAGGCGAACACGCCCGATGGGCTGCCCGACCGCTATAACGCGGTTCTGGGTCTCAAGGGCCTGGCGCCGCAATGGTTCGAGATCGACGCCGATCTGTATCTGTCGGACAACTCATTCTTTCGCTTTGAGGGCGAATACGAGGCGATGCTGACCAACCGTCTGGTCCTGACACCAAGTCTGGAAATGACGCTGCCGTTGCAGGATGACCCGATCTACAATCAGGCGGCGGGCGGGGTCACGCTCGAAGCCGGGTTGCGGCTGAGCTACGACCTGATCGACCGGGCGGTTTCCCCCTATGTGGGCGTGAACTACGAGCGGTCCTATGGCGGTACCGCGGATATGATCCGCGCCGCGGGCGACGAGAACGGCGCGTTCTCGGTCGTGTTCGGAACCAGACTGATGTTCTGACCGGACACCGGGCGGGCTGCGGCCGGCCCGGTCTCCAGCGGCGTGGCCGGCCCGAACCTCGCCGCGCCGCTGGTATCTACCATCCTCAATCCTGACAGGAGTTACCCATGAAAAACCTTCTTATCGTTTCGCTCGTGACCGCCATCAGCGCCAGCGTCGCCATCGCCGGCCCCTCTGGTCACAGCGAGCAGAGCCAGGGCCATGACAGCGGCGGTGGCCACGCAGGCATGATGGAAACCGGGATGCCCGGAAAGGCCAGCCAGGTCAACCGCACGATCGAGGTGACGATGAACGAAACCGACGACGGCGAGATGATCTATACCCCGAAAGATTTCGATATCAAAAAGGGTGAAACCATCCGCTTTTCGGTGACCAACAAAGGCGAGCTGGAACACGAGTTCATCCTGGACACGATGGAGCGTAATGCCATGCACAAAGAGGCAATGTCGCAGCAGATGGAATCCCACAAGAGCCCGAACGCGATCACGCTGGAGCCGGGTGAAAAGGGCGAGATCATCTGGACCTTTGGCAATCCGGGCACCTTCGAAGTCGCCTGCCTGATCCCCGGCCACTATGAATCCGGAATGTTCGGCAAGGTCGCGGTCAACTAACCTCCTGGCACCGCATCACTAACAAGAACACGGTGCCCACCTGCGCGGCAATTCATTGCGAGTTGCCGTGTGTTTTCTGGACATTCGCTTAAAATGACAGGTTCTTGGTTCCCGGAACTTCACACCCTGGCCCATTGGGCGGCCGGCCGGTTGGGAACGGATTACGACATGGGCGCTCCGGCCTGGGTGCATCCGCTGATGCACCTTATCCTGGTCCTGGCCCCCTCGCTGCTGTTTGTATCCATCCTCGCACTGCTGTTTCATGCCGCGCGGCAGGCCCTTCAGCGCCATGAGCGGCGCGGGCCCAGGCGCCAGACCCCGGCACGCATCGGCGGGTTGGAGCGGAATCTTCTGAGGCAGATCCTTCGCAACACTCGACGACAGCAAGTGGGCCTATTGCTGCTGAGCCTGTCGCTGATGCCGCCGCTCTATCTCTCGCTGGAAATGCCCAAGCAGATCGTCAACAACGTGCTGGAACCTTCGGCGGATCCGGCCGAGGTTTTCGGCCTTACGCTCAGCCAGATGCAGATGCTGGGCTTGTTCAGCGCCATCTACCTGGTCGCGATCGCGTTGAACGGACTGGGAAAATACAGTCTGAACACGTGCAAGGGCAGGGTGGCGGAACGCCTGCTCCGGCGGTTGCGTCTGCTGATCTATCGGCAATGGCGCCGACGGCCGCCGCCACATCGCCAAAACGATGTCGTGCAGGTTCTGGGGGCCGAGGTCGAGCCGATTGGCGGCTTTGCCGCCGACCTGATCGCCTTGCCGGTGACCCAGGGCGGGACCCTGCTCACGATCCTTTTGTTCATGTTCCTTCAGGACCCGATCCTGGGGGCGGCGGCGCTGACGGTGCTGCCAGTGCAACTGGTGCTGCTGCCCTATCTGCAAGGGATCGTTAACCGGCTGAGCCGCGAACGCATCCGCGCCATGCGGGTGCTGACCCGGCGCCTGGCGGGACAACTGGCACCGGAACAGAGCGCTCTGTTGAACATCCGGCAAACAGCGGCCTCGCTGCGAGAACTGGAACGGATCCGCTATCGCATCCACCGGATCAAGTTCCTGGCAAAGGTACTGAACAACTTTCTGACTTCGCTGACCCCGTTCCTGTTCTACTCGCTGGGCGGCTATTTCGTGATCGAAGAGCGGATCACGCTGGGTGCCCTGATCGCGGTGCTGGCCGCGCACAAGGACTTCTCGGCGCCGCTGAAAGAGCTGTTCCGCTATTATCAACAACTTGAGGATACTCGCATCCGCTATCGCGAGGTGTTAGGCTTTCTGATCGAAGGGCGCGGCGCCCTGGTAGAGGGCGCAACAGAGCCGGGCCGGGTTTAGTATCCACGCATTGGAGCAAACCCTCCGACTTCCAGTCGGAACTGCTTCAGCGCGAAGAATCGTGCTATGACCTTACCCTCTGGAAAATGAGCCGCAGCCGGTCGGAAGGCTCATTTTCCAGAGGGTAAGGTCATGCAGTATGACACTGGCAAGCACTGCGTTTTCTACCACCGCTACCACATCGTCTGGTCGACGAAAAACCGCTACAAGGTGCTGACCGGCCGGGTGCGCCTGCGGGTGCGCGACATCTTTCGGCAGGTCTGCCGCGAGAACGAGGTCGATATCCTGCGCGGGGTGCTGTCATCCGATCATGTCCACATGTTCGTATCGGTGCCGCCGAAGATCGCCATTTCCGATCTGGTGCGCAGGATGAAGGGCCGTTCGCCCCACAAGGTGCAAAGGGAATTTCCCGCGTTGCGCAGGCGCTATTGGGGCCGTCGGTTCTGGGGCAGGGGGTATTTCTCAACCACCAACGGCGCCATAGCCGAGGACATTGTCCTGCAATACCTCGAAAATCACATCGCCGATCCTACCGACGCCAGTTGGTAGTGGTTCAGTGAGGCCCAGTGTGTTTCGCCTCACCACCATCTGATACGAACCGGCCGAGATACAGCCGTTCGGCCAGCAGAGCGGCCAGCATGGTGACAAGGGCAACGCTGACGATGGTGGGATCGGCACGCCATTTGAAAACCGTGAAGGCGGCCAGAACCCCCGCGTCCAGCATCAGCGCCGTCAGAATGACCCAGCCTCGTGCGCCAATCCTGTGGCGCAGGTTCTTCCAGACGCCCCAATGCACCACCATGTCCATCACAAGATAGAAGAACGCGCCCAGCGAGGCGATGCGGCCCAGATCGAACAACACGGTCAGGGCACCGGCGATCACCACGGTATAGATCAGCATATGTGACCGGATGCCGCCGGACATGCCAAAATGACTGTGCGGGATCATCTTCATTTCGGTCAGCATGGTCAGCATCCGCGACACTGCAAAGACGCTGGCGATCAGGCCCGACGCGGTGGCCACCATGGCCAAGACGACGGTCAGTTAGAACCCGGTCTGGCCCAGTACCGGCTGCGCCGCCTCGGCCAAGGCATAGTCGCGCGCCTGCTGGATCTGCTCGGGCGTCAGAGCCGAACCGACGGCCAGCGCCACCAACAGATAGACGACGACACAGACCGTGATCGAGATCAGGATGGTGCGCCCGACATTCCGCCGGGGATCGGTGATCTCGCCACCGCTGTTGGTGATCGTCGTGAACCCCTTGAACGCCAGGATCGACAGGGCCACGGATGCGGCGAACCCCGTGATCCCATTTTCCGACAGGCGGACGACGGGTGACCAGTTTTCCATCCCGCTGGCCCAGAGGGCGGCAACACCGAACAACGCGATGCCGCCGATCTTTACCGCCGACATCACCACCGACCACAGGCCCACCGAACGGTTGCCGGAGACGTTGACCAGATAGGCCATCACGATCAGCGCAACTCCGATCGCGGGCACCAGCGGCCCGTCCTGAATGCCAGAGGGACGCAGCGCATAGGTGGCAAAGGTGCGCGCCACCAGGCTTTCGTTGATGACCATCGACAGCGCCATCAGCACCGAGGCCGCCGCCGCCACGGCACCGCGTCCATAGGCCTTGGTCAGGATCATCGCGATGCCGCCGGACGAGGGCCAGGTGTTCGACATCACGATATAGCTGTAGGCGCTGAACATCGTCACCACCGCGCCAAGCACGAAAGAGAGCGGGAACAAAGGCCCGGCAAGACCGGCGATCTGTCCGGTCAGGGCAAACATCCCCGCCCCGAACATCACCCCGGTGCCCATGGCCACCGCGTTGCTCAGGCCGATGCTGCCGGACCCCTCGGGCACGGCAGCACGGTTTTGCGCGGTCTCAGTCATCTGATCAGTCCTGTTTCAACCCCGTCGCATCAGATCCGGGTGCCACGAAGGCGCAGCGCATTCAGCACCACCGAGATCGACGAGGCGCTCATTGCAAAGGCGGCGAACATCGGGCTGATCAGGATGCCGAACAGCGGGTACAGCAGCCCCGCCGCCACAGGCACGCCAGAGGCGTTGTAGATCAGCGCAAAGAACAGGTTCTGCCGGATGTTGCGCATCGTGGCACGGGCCAGTCGCCGGGCTCGGACGATGCCGTCCAGATTGCCCTTGACCAGCGTGATGCCCGCGCTTTCGATCGCCACGTCGGCACCGGTGCCCATGGCGATGCCGACATCGGCCTGCGCCAGGGCCGGTGCGTCGTTCACCCCGTCGCCCGCCATTGCCACCTTGCGTCCCTCGGCCTGAAGCTCGCGCACGATGCGGGCCTTGTCCTCGGGCAGCACGTCGGCGCGGATCTCGTCGATGCCCAGCCGCGCGGCGACGGCCCTGGCGGTGCGTTCGTTGTCGCCGGTTGCCATGATGATGCGAAAGCCCAGGTCGTGCAGGGCCTTCAGCGCGGCGGGAGTGGTCTCCTTGACCGGGTCCGAGACGGCGACCAGCCCGGCCAGCGCGCCCTCGACCACCACGAACATCACCGTCTCGCCCTCGTCCCGGCGGGTGTTGGTTGTTTCCGCCAGATCACCAGCGTCAAGGCCCAGATCCTCGACCAGCTTGCGGTTGCCCAAGGCAACCGCCTTGCCATCCACTGTGCCGGTGACACCCTTGCCGGTGACCGCCTCGAAATCAGTCGCCGTACCAAGGGCGACGCCGCGTTCCTCGGCCCCGGCCACGATGGCCTCGGCCAAGGGGTGTTCCGACCCCCTTTCCAACGTCGCCGCCAGCCGCAGCACCTCGCCCTCGTCATGGCCCGCCTCGGGCAGGACTGCCACCAGACGCGGTTTGCCCATGGTCAGCGTACCGGTCTTGTCCACGATCAGTGTGTCGACCTTTTCGAACCGCTCCAACGCCTCGGCGTTCTTGATCAGCACGCCCGCCTGCGCACCGCGCCCGGTGGCGGTCATGATCGACATCGGCGTGGCCAGGCCCAGGGCGCAGGGGCAGGCGATGATCAGCACCGCCACGGCCGCGACCAGCGCATAGGACAGCGCCGGTGCCGGACCCCAGAGCGCCCAGCCGACAAAGGCCAGCACCGCGATCCCGATCACGGCGGGGACGAACATCCCCGCCACCTGATCGGCATATTTCTGGATCGGCGCCCGCGAACGCTGTGCGTTCGACACCATCTCGACGATCTGGCTGAGCATCGTGTCGGCGCCGACCCGAGTCGCCTCCATCACCAGGCTGCCTGTGCCGTTGATGGTGGCCCCGGTCAGCATGTCGCCCGCCACCTTTTCAACCGGGACCGGCTCGCCGGTGATCATGCTTTCATCGACCGAGGAGCGGCCTTCGGTCACCACCCCGTCCACCGGCACCTTGTCGCCGGGACGCACCCGCAGGCGGTCGCCCAGCTGAACCGCGTCCAGCGGGATCTCCTCTTCACGGCCATCGTCGCGGATCACCCGCGCGGTCTTGGCCGCCATGTCCAGAAGTGCCCGGATCGCCTTGCCGGTGCCTTCGCGGGCACGCAGCTCCATCACCTGACCCAGCAAAACAAGGGTAACGATGACTGCCGCCGCTTCGAAATAGACGCCGACATTGCCCTCGGCGTCGCGGAACCCGTCGGGAAAGACCTGCGGCCACAACACCGCGACGACGCTGAACAGCCAGGCGGCCAGCACCCCCATCGAGATCAGCGAGAACATGTTCAGATGCCGGGTGCGGAACGAGGTCCAGCCCCGTACCATGAACGGCCACCCGCACCACCAGACGACCGGAGTTCCCAGCGCCATTTCGATCCACAGCGTCATCCGTTCGCCGAACAGTTCGCGTACTTCTGGAAAGCCCAGATAGGGCCCCATGGTCAGAACCAGCAAGGGCAGCGTCAGGACCGCGCCCACCCAGAACCGGCGGGTGAATTCCACCAGTTCGGGGTTCGGGCCGTCATAGGCCAGGGCCGCGCTGTCCAGTTCCAGCCCCATGCCGCAAAGCGGGCAGGAACCCGGGTGGGTCTGGCGCACCTGCGGGTGCATCGGACAGGTATAGACGCTGCCTGACCAGACCGCGGGCACGCTGTCATACTGACCGCCAGGCTCGACTGTGCCGCCGCTCCCGTGGCAATGGGCATGCGACGGGGTTGCCGCCTCGTGTTCGGAAACAAGGGTCATGCCACATTTCGGGCAGTTGCCCGGCGAGGATTGCCGCACCTCGGGGTGCATCGGGCACGTAAAGATTTCTGTCCCTTCAGGCGCCTGATTGGTGTGGGCGGAATGTTCCATACTGTGTCCGTCTGTTGACTGTGTGGTTGGCGGAGCGGATCGCCCGACTTCAGGGCAGGACCACCATCTGGTGGCCTTCGCCCTCGATCCCGATCTCTGCCGTCACCCGGAGAGAGACCTGATCGACGGCCCAGACCATCGAGGCCTCACGGCTGCTGACAAACAGTGCTTCGCTGCCATCGGCCACGGTCAGGTGATAGGGGGCTGGCACCAGCGCATGCAGACGGACAGCGCCCGAGGCCAGCTCGACCGCTGCCACCTGGTCGGCGCCCTTGACCGCGACGAACAGAGTGTCCTCGCCATCGGACAGGTCAAGCCCGTGCAATTCGGCCCCGAACCCGTAAGTCGCGGTTTCGGCGCCCGAGGCAATGTCCAGCCGCAACACGGTGCCCGCCTCGGCATCGGCGACAAAGGCGGTGGCGCCGTCACGGGACAAGGCGAAATGTTCGGGTCCTTCGCCCGCCAGCAGGTTGCGCGACAGGATGCGGCGGTCCAGGTCAAGTTCGCTGAGCGTGCCGTTCCCGGTATTGCTGACATAGGCGCGGCTGCTGTCGGGGCTGAACGACACGTAATTGGGCATCGGGCCGGTCGCGATAAAGCCCGCATAATCCAGCGTCGTCAGATCGATCAGCGAAACGCCGTCACCGCTGGGATGGGTCGCCAAGGCCCAGCGGCCATCGGGTGATACCGCGGTATGGTGGACCGCGCCGGGAACCCCGATTCGCCGCACCACGTCGCCGGTCTTGGCGTCTAGAACGGTCAGCAGGCTCAGCCCCTTGTCGGTTGGCATGGCCGCCTGGGCGGGTTTGGCGTGATGGGCGTTGTGATCGGCCTGGCTGACACCCTCGGGCTTGGCCGTCTGTGCGGCGCTTTCCGGGTCGATCTCGGTGAAGCTGCCTGCCACCAGATACGGGGTGCCGGGCGCACCGGCCAGCCCATGCACCGCCTCGACCCCTGCAATCCGTCCGATTGGCTGGCCGGTCTCGCTTTCGACCATCAGGACCGAACCGGCGCTGCCTTCGGGGATATAGACAATCCCGGCCTGCGCGGCCCATGTTGTCATCAGCGCGCCGGTCAGGCTCAGGGCAGGAAGAATGCGGGCGAGGATCATGAGCGTGCTCCTTTGAGGGTTGGGGTTTCGACGCGGATCAGTTGACGGCGCATCACGCGGCGCAGACCCAATCCGACGAACGGGGACAACAGCAGGGTATAGAGAATGAGCATCATCAGAGCCTCCTTGGCATCTTGTTTGATTGCGAAAATGACCGCCCGGACCGCCACGCGGCCCAGGCCACGGGCAGGCCGGTCAGCAGCCCAAGCGCCAGAACAGGCCAGAGCGTACCGCTCGTGACGGGCCCGCTCAGCGCGCTGCCCAGATGGGCCAGCCCGAAACTGGCCGGTACGATCCCGGCCAGAGTGGCCAGGACAAAGCGCCATGGCCGCAGCGCCGACAGACCGGCGGCATAGCTGACCAGGTCGAAGGAAACGAAGGGCAGAAGGCGGCTGACAAAAACGGTCCAGGTCAGGAAATTCTGCGATCCCAGCAATCCGGTATCAAGCGTCGGGCCGACCCATCGGGCCACGAAGTCCCGGCCCAGCAGCCGAGCAAGGACAAAGGCAAACACCGCACCCATCAGCGCCCCTGCCAAAACCAACCCGGTGCCCAGCGTATGGCCATAAGCCGCACCAGCGGCGACCGCGATCGGGGCCGAGGGCAGGGGGCTGATTACCACCGCCACCGTCATCAACCCAACAATGGCGACCGGTCCCCAGACTCCGGCCCGGTCCAGCATGGCCGCAACACTCTGCTGATCCAGCCCGACCAACCCGCCGGCCACAGCCACCGCCAACACCAACATCAGAATGGCAAGCGCCACGAGTGCAACCGGGCGTCTATGGAACGGCCTGGGCCTGGGTTTGCTCTGCAACGGTACACCTGTGTTTGAAGGTCGGTCGGGCTGCTTTGCACCGCCGCCTCGTCAGATATCGAGAGCGGTCACAAACAGCGCAAGCATGGTCCTTGAGCAATTTGTATCGGGATGTAACCAGGCCCGGACTCTGCGACGGACGGTTACGTTTTTTTCAAGGGCCGCCCCCGGGGGAGACCGGGAGCGGCAGCGCGGCTGCAGAAGGGACTGAGAGGCCGCGCTAACTCGGGGCGTTCTTACTTGGCCACAGCATCCCGGGCGCGATCGACCGCGTCCTGCAATTGCGACTGCTCCACGAAACCGGGCACCAGACTGTCCTCGACCACAAAAGAGGGGGTGCCATTGAACCCAAGCTGCTGCGCAAGCGCCATGGACTGGGCGATATGAGCGGCGACCTCAGGGGCCTCCATGTCGCGCTGCAACTGGTCGGTGTTCAACCCGACCTCGCGGGCAATCCGCAACACGCTGGTCTCGTTCGCCTTGCCCGACATGCCCATCAGCGCCAAATGGAACGCCTCGTATTTCCCCTGTTGGCGCGCGGCCAGCGCGGCGCGGGCGGCAAAATCGGACCCTTCTCCCAGGATCGGCCATTCACGATAGACCAGCCGCACGCCCGGATCGGCCTCGACCAGGCCCTGAACCTCGGCCATGGCGCGACGGCAATAGGGGCAGTTGTAGTCAAAGAACTCGACCACCGTCACATCGCCCTCGGGATTGCCCAGAACCGGCGCGTTGGAGTCGTTGAACAGGTTGTCGCGGTTTTCGGCCAGCGCCGCATGGGCCGAGGCTGCCTGTGCCGCCTCTTCGGCCTGTTGCAGCTGTTCGACCGCTTGCAGGATGATCTCGGGCCGTTCCAGGATTGCCTGATAGACCAATGCCTTGATCTCGTCCTCGCTGCGTTCGCTGGCCTGGGCAATCAGGGGCATCGCCGAGAGGCTGGCCCAAAGGATGATTTGCTTGGCTCGGGTCATTGGTTTCGTGCGTCCTCGTCGGCGCGGGTCCGCTCGGCCTGGGCGGCGTGCACACGTGCGGGCCAGGTCGATTTGATGTAGGCTAGGATCGACCAGATCTGGTCGTCGGTCAGTTGCTCTGCGAACGCGGGCATACCGCTGTTCAGCTCCACCTCCAGCGCGGCAAGCGTCGCCTGACCGCCAAACTTGGTGTAATCAAACAGCATGCTGTCGGGATGGTGCCATGTATGGCCGGTCTCGTCATGTGGCGGCGCGGGCAGGCGGCCATCCGCATCCGGTTCGCGCCAGTTCGGCTGCCCTGCCAAGGACTTGCCGTGGCAGGAGGCGCAGTTCTCCTGATAGAGGGTCTGTCCCTGTGCAAGCGTGGCTTCGCTTGCTGATGCGGACGCACCCGCGGATACGGACCCGGATGGCGCGCGTACGACATAGATCACTGCGGCCAAAGCAATGATCGCAGCGGCAGAGCCGGCCAGATAGATGGGTTTCATGCGGTCACCTCGATCCAGGTCATCATGCCCGATGCCGCGTGGCTGAGCATGTGGCAATGAAAGGCCCAGCGGCCCGTATTGTCTGCGGCAAAGACGATTTCATGCGTTTCGCCGCGCAGGGTCAACAAGGTATCACGCAGCGGTTCGGGCGTGCGGTCCTGTGCGAGTACCCGGAAGTGCATCCCGTGCAGGTGCATCGCATGCGGAAAGACGGTGTCGTTAACCACGGTCATGCGCGCGACCTGGCCAAGCGACAGGCGGGCCAGCGGTGTCTCGGTCATCCCGACAAGCCCGTTAAAGGCCCAGAATTGACTGTTCTCCATCAATTCGCCCGCATTGCGGCTGGCGCCTTTCCAGACGGCCTCGCGCATGCCGCCCATGGCGCCACCGCTCATCTCCAGCCGCAGGGTCGCGGCATCGGCCAGACCGGCCAAGTCCGGTGTCCGGTTGGGTGGCAGCGGATCGGGCGCGGGGCGGCGATTGGTACTGGCGCTGCCCGACACCGGAAAGGCCGCCTGAACATAACCTTTGCTCTGGTCGATGCGCCCCAGCAAGGCCTCCTCGCCCTCTTCGGCGATGACATCCACGAACAGATCCACCCGCTGACCGGGACCCAGGGTGAGCGTCTCCGGCACCGGTTCGGGGCTTGTTACCGGCATCCCGTCATAGGCCATCAGCCAACCGTCGAGCCCCTGAAGGCCAAGCGTGAACAGCCGGGCATTGGCCGCATTCACGATCCGCAGGCGCAGCCGCTCGTTCCGCCTGACCGGGAGCTGATACGCGGCCTCGCCATTGGTCGAGATGAAATTGCCCAGGCGCCCGCCATGCGACAGATCATGTGGGGCGTCAAAGTCCTGGGTGATCTGGCCGGTCTTGGGGTCGACCCTCCAGTCGTCCAGCATCAACGTCACATCGCGATCCACGTCCGGCGGCGTCGGCTCGTCAACGATCAGCGGCCCGTAAAGCCCGCGCGCCACCTGCTCGGCCGAGCGGTTGTGGGAGTGATACCAGAAGGTTCCCGCATCTTCAGCCGCCAGATCGTAGTCAAAGCTTTCGCCCGGAGGCACCGCATCCTGTGTCAGGCCAGAAACCCCGTCCATCGCGTTTTCCGTGCGCAGCCCGTGCCAGTGGACCGAGCTGGCCTGCGGCAACCGGTTGACGAAACGGCGCGCGATCCGGTCGCCCTGCATCATCCGGATCTCGGGTCCCGGCGCCTGGCCGTCATACCCCCAGACCGAGGTTTCGGGATAATCAGGCGGCAACAGTTGCACCGCGTCTTCCCGGGCGACCAGTTCGGGTGCCGCAGCTTTGGCTCGGGCCACCGTTGCCGGTAACGCGGCCATCGCGGCCGCGCCACCTGATGCCCTGATAAAGGATCGTCTGCTCAACATGTTCTTGCCTTGTCGTTTTGTGAAGTTCGATACCAAGGGGCCGCCTCACTTGATCCCATTTGCCTGTTGCAACTCGCGGATGTACCCGGCGATCATCCGTACCTCGCCGTCTGTGATTCCCTCGACCGGAGGCATGTTGCCAAATTTCCAGTGATGCGCGCGGACCCCGT
Organism: Ruegeria marisflavi; assembly: GCF_025673445.1. Taxonomy (NCBI): domain Bacteria; kingdom Pseudomonadati; phylum Pseudomonadota; class Alphaproteobacteria; order Rhodobacterales; family Roseobacteraceae; genus Ruegeria; species Ruegeria marisflavi. Next base: position 4,269 of record NZ_JAOVQN010000032.1, on the reverse strand, counting down.
TTCGGGCGGCAATCAGAAAGGCCGCGTCGGCGTGGTGGCCGGGGCGATAGATCGAATGCACCAAGGGCGGGGCCACACCGTTCTGACCGGCGGCGTTCTGGCCATGGCAGACCATGCATTTGCCTTGAAAGATCCGCTCACCGATCCTGCCGTTTTCAGAGAGACTTTCCGGCAACTGGACTGTCACCATCGGCGCGCCTTGATCAGCGCCATCAGTGCCCAAGATCCGGTCGGAGGCAGGTGTTGGGGCAGACGAACGCCAAGTGAGAACCAACGTGGCAGCAACGCCGACAGCAAGCACCGCGAGTATCAGCTTTTTCATTACTTACTTTCTCGGTTCCCGATTGACTGCATCGGATCTGTTTCCTTCCACCGATGCGATTAAGCGGAATACGCCTCTCCGTCGCCGGAAGGTCAATGTCAGTCGGGATGAAGAATTGTAACGAAGTGTATCCTTGACTTTTTGCCGCCGAAGGTTGCGAGTTTGCATCTGCGAAACGGGCAAGGTCAGCGGTCGGTATTTGCAGCGGTGCCGAGCGGCGTGCCGATCTGCAAGCGTTTGAACCCCGACAGAGACTAGGATGCAGGCCGCTTCCGAGATACGAAGGCAAGGGAACAAGGGCCTGTATTCGGGACCAGACGTCGCGCGGAACAAATCAACATCCGAGAGTAACAACGGGCTGAATTGTAAATATGCAGAACCCAACTCCGCATATCCTGGTCGTTGATGACCACAGTGAGATACGGAATGCAGTTTGCCGGTATCTTGAGAAACATGGAATGCGCGCGTCCATGGCAAAGGATGCGAAAGAGATGGATGCCGCCCTGGTCTCCGGGAGTATTGATCTGATCGTTCTGGATGTGATGATGCCCGGAGAGGACGGGCTATCCGCGTGCAAGCGTCTATCGCAAACCGGGGATGTTCCGATCCTGCTTCTGACCGCTCTGGATGAGGACATGGACCGGATCATCGGGCTGGAAACCGGCGCCGATGACTACTTGTCCAAGCCTTTCAACCCGCGCGAGTTGCTGGCCCGTATCCGGGCGATTTTGCGCAGATCCAGCCGAACCGTTTCCCCGGCGGGCAGTCTTGCCGGAAAACGCATTCGGTTTGCACAGTGGATACTCGACAGCGACCGGCGGGTCATCGTGGACGAAGAGGGCCGCGAGACCAGCCTGACCAGCGCGGATTTCAAACTTCTTGTCGTGATGCTGGAAAGGGCCCGAATGGTGCTCAGCCGCGATCAACTGATGGAACTGACCTCTGGCCGGGCCACGGCGCCGCTGGACCGTACCATCGACAATCAGATCAGCCGGCTTCGACGCAAGATCGAGAAGGATCTGCTGCGCCCGCGCCTCATAACCACATATCGCAATGGCGGATATTGCTTGTCGGCGGATATAGAGGTTTTGGAGACGTGAGGCTGGTCCCGCAGAGCCTTCGGCTGCAAATCGTCTGTCTGGTCCTAGCGGCGCTTGCGGTTGCCCAGGGCGTTACATTGGTTCTGCTTGAGGATCAGCGCAACCTGGCTGTGCGCGCGGCTATCGGCGACGAGGCGACGGGTCGTGCCGCCAATGTGGTGCGGTTGATCGAAAAGGCACCGGCCAATCTGCATGAGCAGATCGTAAGGGCGGCCAACTCTCCCTTGGTCCGGTTCGAGATCGGTGCCGATCCAGTGGTCGACCATGTCTCTCATGATGCAAGAGGAACCACCGAAGCCCGGATACGGGCCCTGCTGGACGATGATTTCAGCCGAGAGATCCGGGCAGAGATGCACGAGATTGACAGCTCAGCACTGCCGCTTCCCTATCTCGAACCGGGCATGGCCGAACAGCATCGTGAATTGATGCGCGGCCAGATGCTGACGGTTGAACTGGAACTTTCGATCGCACTTGCGGGGGGCGACTGGCTGAATGTCTCGACCCGGTTCGAACGCCCGCCTTTTCAATGGCCGCGATTTGCCACGTTGTCCTTTGGTTTGAGCGCCGGTTTCATCCTATTGGCCCTGTTCTGGTACTTTCTGGCGCGGGTCACCGAACCGCTGCGCCTGTTGGCGGAAGCGGCGGAAAAGCTGGGGCCGGAACAGGGCGGGCCGGTGCTCATCAATTCCGGACCGTGCGAGGTGCGAGAGCTGGTTCAAGCCTTCAACCGCATGCAGGACCGGATTTTCAGGTTGGTGGCCGAGCGTACGCACATACTCGCGGCGATGGGCCATGACTTGCGCTCGCCACTGACCGCGATGCGTGTGCGCAGCGAGCTGGTCGAGGATGACGAAACCCGCGAAAGCCTGATCGCCTCGGTCGAGGAAATGCAGCACATGGTCGAAGAAGCTTTGTCGTTCGCCCGTGGGCTGGCCGATGCCGAGCCAGAACAGAGATGTGATCTGGGCGCGTTTCTCGAAACCCTGCGTCAAGATATGCCGAACGGCTATGTGTTAAATCATGGCAGTTCCGTCAAGGTTTCGTTACGCCCCAATGCGATGCGGCGCGCTCTGCGCAACGTGATAGAGAACGCTCAGCGGTACGGCACAGAGGCCGAGGTCACCTATGCGAACGAGGGTGGAACAGCCGTCATCCGGATCTGCGACAGGGGACCGGGCATTGCCGAACCGGAGTTGGAGCGCGTATTCGACCCGTTCGTGCGATTGGAAACATCGCGTGCACGCGCGACCGGAGGGTATGGATTGGGATTGTCGATCACACGCGGCATCCTTCAGGCCCATAACGGCGATATCGTGCTGAGCAACCGGCCAGACGGCGGTCTTTGCGCGACCCTTACATTGCCGTTGGATGCGGCAGAGCGCCGCTAGACGCAGGCTTTGAACCAATCAGGCGGCCACCTGTTCGGGTCTGATTCCGCTGTTCGACTTAATCGTGCCCCGTGATCGGAGCCATCGGTTGTTTTCTCACCTCACGCGGCCCCGGTGCGCACCAAGAGCAACAATCGAACCCCGACCCCGGGGCCTGATATCCAGGGTATTGGCGTTGAGTTGGCCACAGATCGCGGTCTACGCGGAGCATCCATTGTCGGTGCATCCGCCCGAGTGAGTTGCCCGCCGTTCCGCGGCCGTCGCGGCGGAGGTTGTGTCGCTAATTTTGAACTGAGATTGACGATCACTCAGGTTTTGCAGTCTGTTCTCGTCGAATAGTTTTCGAACAGGTTTTAAGGACCCTGAGCTACTCCCCAATGTTTGGACAGTATCTGGCGTAATTTAAGCTACTCTTTGCTCCTGCTGATCGGGTTGGGTTTGGTTTTTTCTCAGCCAATAGACCACGGCTGGCGGTCTGCCGCCAAGGGCGGAGTGGGGACGTTTGCGATTGTAGAATTCGATCCATATTCCGACGCCCGCCTTGGCCTCCGATCCGGTCTCCCAGGCGTGCAGGTATACGCATTCGTATTTCAGGGACCGCCAGAGCCGTTCCACGAAGATATTGTCGAGGAACCGGCCTTTGCCATCCATCGAGATGCGCACACCGGATCGGCGCAATCGGTCCGTCCAGGCAAACGACGTGAACTGGCTGCCCTGATCGGTGTTCATGATCTCGGGCGGGCCGAACCTGGCGATCGCTTCATTCAGCGCCTCGACGCAGAAGTCAGCTTCCAGCGTGTTCGAGATGCGCCAGGCCAGCACCTTGCGGGTGTGCCAGTCCATGATGGCGACCAGATACAGGAACCCCCGTCGCATCGGCAGATAGGTGATGTCGGCCGCCCAGATCTGGTTCAGACGATCCACCCGCAGACCGCGCAGCAGATAGGGATAGGTCTTGTGCCCTTTCGCCGCCTTGCTGGTGTTGGGCTTCTGGCCTGATTGGCATCAGGCTCATCAACCGCATCAGCCGGCGGATAGGCTTTTCATTGACCAGGTGTCCCTCGTTGCGCAAGTGCCATGTCATCTGCCGAACCCCGAAGAACGGTGTCTCAAGGAATTGTTCATCAATTTGGCGCATGAGCGCGAGGTTCAGCGCCGTTTCGCCCTTCGGCCTGTAGTAAAACGAAGACCGCGAGATCGACAGCAGTCGGCACTGCTCGCCGATGGTCAGATCCGGATTAGCCGGCTCGATCATCTCCCGCCTCACTTTCCGGTCCACGGCTTGAGCTTTCAGGACAAAAAATCGTTGGCCACAGCCAGCTCCCCGATCTTGGCGTGCAGCTCCTTGACCTGCTCCTCGTCAATCTCGGGAGCTTTCTTGCCACCACGCTCGAAAACACCGGATGCGCCTTCCAGCAACGCCCGCTTCCAGGTGTGGATCATCGTCGGATGAATCCCG
>NZ_JAOVQN010000031.1:0-38388 GCF_025673445.1 Ruegeria marisflavi | reverse complement strand
ACCCTGCAGCTGATCGCGAGAGATACCGTAATATTTCAAAACAAAATCAACCCGATGGGAGTTGTTCAGGACGAACTAATTACTTTGGTCATATTGACAAACGGCGCAGCGAAAGGCGGATCGATGTTATGTCGATGAAGCTTTCCGCGGTCTTGTCGTAACCATTGGCAACGCGGCGGGCGTTCTCCAGCTTATTGAAGCATCGTTCGACGAGATTGCGAAGTCGATGCAAGGACCGATCGACGGCAACGCGCTTCTTAGGTGATTTGCGCATGGGGATGCCGGGTTAGATACCGCGGTTTCTCATGGAGGTTCGAATGCTGTCAGCGTAATAACTACGGTCGGTCAGAAAGACGCTTGGGGTGGGTAGGTTGCCGGCCTAACCAGGTCGAAGCCGCAGCCGCCCGACGTCTGGCCCGGCATGATTTCCGTTCTCATTGGCAAACCGGCGGCGTTGACAATGAGGTGGATCTTGGTCGTGAGGCCGCCACGGAAGCGGCCAAAAACCTGTCTCGGCTCCCCCTCTAGCGCCCGCCCCTGATGATGGGCGCGAGCCACAGTGCTGTCGATCATTTGCCAAGCTAATCAGGCAGGTCGCGCCACGGAACTCCGATTCTGGCGATCCAGAAAATCCCATCCAGAACAAGGCGGTGGTTGGTGGCCTTGCGTTCATTCGGGGCGTGAATAGCCGGAGTAAACCGTTCAAAGAACGTCCATTCCTTGTCCAAAGCCAGGTCTCGTGCCAAGTTGGTCTCCGTTGCAGATACTGACTTGAATCACGCTTGCCTCGCGGTGTGATCGTTCGTGTCAACACGGCCTAATGCCCAGCACCAGTAAACTATTTCGGCCCCTGGTGAGTTCAATGTGACGGCAAGACTACGATCACGGGCAACAGAATTCCGGAAAGCGCGATGCTTACACCCATTGGAAATCCTGCCTTGGGTCGAAGTGAAATCCAATGACTTTCGGAATGTCCAATAACGGAGCGAAGTGACAAGACAACCACCATGCCCAAAAACATCGAAAGGGAGAATGCAAAAGCGTATATCGAAAGCGTGACGCTTGGCAAAAACAGAACAAGCGCGGTGATTGCCTTTACATCCCCTCCCCCCCAAAGCCGCAATGCGAAACCGGCGAAACCTAGGAGAAAGACAATCCCCGCTGCAATCAAGCGATAACCGATCTCTGGTAGCGACAGAAAGAAGGGCGTGGTCAACACAAAAACCAAAAGCATTCCCAAGACAATTTTGTTTGGTATCGTTTGCTGCTGCATGTCCATAAATGCAATCCAGACCAAAAGTGGCAGGATCAATGCAAGAGGCACAAATTCTGTCATGTCAAGCGACATCTGGCGTTCCAATTCGGTAGACATTGCGAGTTGTTGGAGAGGCAAGCAGTAAGTGGACAAGCTCGAATTGCGAGGCTGCGCCTGTCTTGGCGTAAATGTTTCCCAAATGTGTCCGAAGTGTCGCCATTGTAATCGACAACTCGGACAAAACTGCCTTGTTGTTTAAACCCCGGCTAAGCAAAAGGCACACGCGGTATTCAGCACGGCTTAGTTTGAAGGGATTTTCTGCGGAAAGAATGTCACTCGGTTTTTGCTGGCTGCGTACCACTCGGGAACGCGACAAAAGAGCATCGGAGAACAAGCCGAGGGATCGTCCTGCCCAGCATCCTGCCAGCACCGGGCCAATCAATTCGAGATGTTCAAGCCCGGCTTTCGGGATTGGAAACCTGAAACTAAGCTCAAGTATGTCGATCACTCCATTCTTACGATCAAGCGGTATCATGATTGTTTCCATCAACCTGCGTTGTTGATAGAAATCAGATAAAACTGGTTCGTCTTCCAAATCGCTTGGTCCGGCAGTAATAATACAACCTATATTGATGTTTTCGATAAAGCTTCCGCAGATGCTTTTGGAAAATGATACGCCAGATGATTTGGCCCAATTTATCCCGTAACCATGAAGCTCATGACTAATTGATTTGACCGGGCGTGCTGGTGTTTGAAAATCAACCCGGCAGATAGATGTTACCTCGGCATCAAGCGTTTTCCCTGTTCGTCTTAACGCTTCGATCAGAGGGATTGAGCCTTGGGAGGCTTGGCAAAAAACGGACACGATTTCGAAAAACCTTGAAATCGACTTTTGATTTTCCATAGTTGAAGAGCGATACGAAATACTCAAGAAACAACTCACTGATCACAATCGGATCAATGCCTCTGCTAAGTGTTCTCAATACTGGTCAAGGACTTAAAGTCAGTATTGTCAAAATTGATTTGCAGAGTCCAATTTGGGTGGAATTTCCCAAGCTTTTTCCGGTCTTGAGCGTCGTATCTGGAAACAATCCGATGCAGTGCCGCGTATTCTTAACCGAATCTTAATACTCAAGACCCAAAACCGCGGAAGTACCGAATCAAAGTAGGCGCTGCGGTGACAATCATGAGCGTCGGAAGCATCAGCCCAGCCAGAACAGCCGACATCTTCACCGGTAGCTTGTTGGCCATTTCCTGAGCCTTTGTCTCACGATACTCGCGCATCTCGGCGGCATAAGTTGTCAGTGCCTCTGACATGCTTGTACCGAACCGCATTGATTGCTGAACAACGGACGCGAATGAATGGATCATGTCCACTCCTGTGCGCCGGGCCATTTCGGATAAGGCCTGCTCGCGTGGTCGCCCGGCCTGGATCTCGTGTTGGGTGCTGAGAAATTCGAAGGCAATGTCCGGGGAAACCTGCGCCAGTTCGTTTCCAACGCGCGTCATCGCAGCGTCGAATCCCAAGCCAGCCTCGACTGAGATTTGTAGAAGGTCCAACGCATTTGGAAAAGCTTCGCTGATCTTACGCTTCCGGTCACGGGTACGGCGGTTAAGCCAAGCCGAGGGGAGAAAAAACCCGATGGCAGTCAAGACACCCACGATTTGAATTGCGTTTTGGTGGCTGATTGAAGCAAACAACTGGGAAATTAAGCCGGGCATTGGGAAATCCGGGCGTTTGGATAATAGTATGAGAGCGGCTACGATCACCGGCACGAAAAGACCAAGCCCAATGCGCACGATCGTAAAAATCCAAAGCGCGTTCGGATTGCTCAGTCCGGCCTGGAGCATCTTCTCCTCAAGTTCGCGTCGGTCCGAGTCTTTTCCGGGTAGGGCAGCCTTGAAAACGCCCGTAGGGGTTTTTACCGTCTCGCGAAGCAGCCCCCTTTCGCTGTGAGAGCGATGTCTTGTCTCATACAACGCTTTCATTCGGGCTGCTGCGGGGTTCCGGTTCGTGATTGCCAGGCTTATGGATGCAAACAGCAATAGAACGCCCAAGCCAAGCCCCGTCAAAAGAAGGGTTTCAACTGAAATACCGAAGTGCAGCGACAAGTTTTCAGGGAAGCGTTCCATCGATCAGACCTCACACTCGAAAATTCACAAGTTTGTGGAGACAAAAAACGTTTGCCACCATCAGCACAACAACCAGGATCGCCAGCTTGATGAAGGTGGGGTCGTCACTAAGCTCGGTATAATAGCCGGGAGCATTGATGGACATCATACCTATAATTACCAAGGGGATGATCGACAGAAGCAAGCCTGATAGCCTTCCTTCGGCCGAGATAGCCATAATCCGGTTTCGCAGCGAGATGCGTTTTCGGATCACAGTTGCCAGAACCGTGACGATCCGCGCCAAGTCACCACCGGTGCCGTACTGGATCGCGATGCTGGCCGCGAGATACTGTGCGTCCTCGCTACCTACCCGGTCAGCAAAATCCTGGACCGCGTCGGGAAGATCGTCTCCGAAGTTGATCTGGTCGAAGATCAGGCCAAACTCGGACCCGATAGGATCAGGCATTTCGCTTGCCACCGAGGAAATTGAAGCGTTCAGCGGGTGCCCGATCCTAAGCCCGCGGGCCAAAAGATCCAGTGCATCGGGCAATTGGGCCGTCAGCGCCTTCTTGCGTTTATCGTGATGGTTTTTAAGAACCAACAGCGGTACAACAAAGCCCAGAGTAAACGCCAGTGGCAAAGTCTGCCAAATCGGCAGGAGCAACGAGGCTACGGCGGCGGTCGCCAGGCTTCCAAGCAGGCAAAGTACAAGAAATGTCTTTGCCGAAAAGCTCACCCCTGCCATCGAAAGCATCCTCGGCAGATTGCCAACAAAGGGAAGCCGATTGAGCAATCCGCTGTTTGCGTCGGACCGCAATAGGGCAAAAACCTCTTCCTTGGATACACCAGCCTGGATCATGCGAAGCCGACGGTTCCTGGCCTCCGCATTGTTTTCACTTGGTCGGAACAACTGGCTGAGGCCGGTAACCAAAAGGAAAGTGCCGACAAAAACTGCCGCTAGCATCACGTAGTTCAGAAATTCGTTCGAGAATAGGGTTTCCATTACTCTATACCTCTTGATTTCGGAAGATCGCCGGGTCGAGGTCGATGCCAGCGTCTCTCAGTTGATCAAAGCATTGGGGGCGGATTCCTGTCGGAACAAAATGCCCTAGGACTTCGCCACTTTCCGACCGACCCTTCTTTTGGAATACGAATATGTCCTGCATTGTCACGACCTGGCCTTCCATACCGGTGATCTCGGAAATGCTCATCACCTTGCGAGAACCATCAGCCAGCCGTGAAACGTGAACCACGAATTGCAAACCGGAAGCGATCTGTGCTCGGATTGCCGAAACCGGAAATTCGACACCCATCATCGTGACCATCTGTTCAACTCGGCCCAGAGCGTCCCGAGCCGAATTCGCATGGATCGTGGTCATCGAACCATCATGACCTGTATTCATGGCTTGAAGCATGTCGAATGTCTCTGCGCCTCGGACTTCGCCCACGATGATGCGGTCCGGCCTCATCCGAAGAGCGTTGCGAACGAGATCTCGCTGCAACACCGCTCCTGTTCCCGATGGGGACGGAGGACGGGTTTCTAGACGAACAATATGTTCCTGTTGCAATTGAAGTTCTGCCGCGTCTTCAATTGTGACGACGCGCTCGTGCCGGTCGATGAATGAGGACATAGCGTTCAGCAGCGTGGTTTTCCCCGATCCTGTCCCACCGGCGATCAAGATATTTTGGCGCGCATTCACCAAAGCCCGGAGGAAGCTTGCTGCGCCTTCGTTCAATGCTCCGTTTTCGACCAGCTTCTTCATCGTCAAGGGGGAAGCTGCGAACTTTCGAATCGAAATACTTGGACCGTCAATTGCACAAGGTCGGATGATGGCGTTTACCCGGCTGCCATCTTCGAGCCGAGCATCGACCCAGGGTTGACTTTCGTCCACGCGCCGCCCCATGCGGCTTACAATCTTGTCGATCACGCGGAGTAAGTGTTTTTCGTCGCGAAAACGGACTGAAACGCGCTCCAAGATTCCAAAACGCTCGACATACACCGTCCTGTGGCCGTTCACGAGAATGTCGTTGATCGTGGGGTCGGCCAGCAGCGGTTCGAGCGGACCAAAGCCCAGTATCTCGTCAAGCAGCTCGTCCACTACCTTTTTGAAATCAGCGGCATCCAGTGGGTTACTCTTTTCGGACAGCGTTTGGCTCACCACCGAAGCAACCTCCCGGCGCAGCACATCTGGTTCGACCTTTTCAATCACGGAGAGGTTGAGACGGTCGAGAAGGGCCTCGTGCAGAATGCTTTTGAGCTCCAGCCACTCTACGAGGCGGGTATCTTCTATTTGCTTCTTGGACTCCATTTGGCTGACTGGATTCTCCAGGCCCTCAGCGTTCAAGTAATGGATATTGGTGTCTGTCTTTTTTACGCTACGGCTGAACTTCTCGAACATCTGACGTTCTCCCCCCTATGCGGCTTTGCGGTTGGTTGCTGAAGCAACGTCCGACGTTTCGGCAATAATCTTGCCACTCAATGCCCGGATGGCCTTGGACAAGGCGGATCCGTTTGCTGCTTTTGAAAGTAGTTGCCCCCTATCGAGCGCCATCTTTGCATGGCGAGGATCATGGGGCAGCCAATGGCCAACCTTTCGACCGAGGACTTGTTCCGCTTCGGCGTGATGTCCGGTCGAAAAAATCGGTTTCGTTTCGTGGCACGCGATGATTTCCAGTGGCAACTCCAACCTTTCCTGAGCGAAGAATTGGATCAGCCGATGCGCCTGTCGAATCGAAGGTACAGCCATATCCGTTAACAGAAACATCTGGTTGCATGAGGTCACGATTGCTCCCAACCAGTCGATCATGACACGCGGCAGGTCGATGACGACGTAATCGAACTCTGTCCGCAACGCGTCGACAAGTGAGGCTATCTGCTTTCGATTGATGGCGTCGAGAGGAACGAATTCTTCGGGAGCGGTGAGCACTTCAAGACCCGAAGAATGCGTTACCAGACATTGCTCCAGAAACGTTCGATCTGGTGTTACGTTGTCTCGCGCCATCTGGAAAAGCCAATTGGAAGGTATCAAGTCAAGTCCGGATGCAACCGTTCCGAATTGCATGTCGAGATCGACAACGGCGACCCGGTGCCGGGTCTGTTTGCGGAAGATACCCGACTGCCCTTGCAGACGATCAGCTAGGTTCGTGGCAAAGGTCGATGCGCCGACGCCCCCTCTAACCGGGCAGACGCCGATAACCTGGCCGAGTCTTTGACGACCGGAACCAGCGTAAATGGTGGGTAGCATCGAACTGGGGGTCGCCAGACGATCAATCTGCTCGGACAGGTCCTCGGCGCTGATGGGGAAGGGGAGAATTTCGTCGAGTCCGGATTTTTTCAAGGCACGCGCGTCGGACAGAGAGATATTCTCGTCGCTCAGCGCAAGTAATCTGCCCTTCGGACCGGCTTGTTTGCGAAGAGAACGGACCAAGTCTATGTCGTTCGGCTCACTCAGACGAAAGACCATAAGATCGTGCGCATTCATCAATTTTACTGCTGAGCCGTTGATAGATGCGAGTGTTCCGCCACGCACCTCTAGAGACAAGCTGCCGACGTGCCCCACAGCATTGGTCACGGTGTTTATGATGCTGTCGTCGTCTGCAACTAAGACGATGGATCTTGCAATTGTCATGGTCGAAACTCCCATTAATCACTCATTCATCCGTTTGTGCCTCGTGCGAGGTCTTCCCCTGGAAGGCTTGCACTGAAGTCTGAGAAGATCTTGAAACCTGTGGTTATACCGCTTAGCGCCTCGGTTTCGGTTGTCGCCCCCCCGGCGGCCAATCCGGCAAGAGCGCCAAGGGGTGAAACGAACCGAAAAGGCAATTCTTCGATGGTAACGGTCACAACGGGAACAAATGGCCCACCCAGAAAATTCATTCCGGGTTCGAAATCATAGGCAAAGGTCAGGTTGCTCGTGGTGAAGATCGCAGTCGGGTCGTTCGGAACGGCAAACTGCACTTTTTCCCAGATCTCGTTGACAGTTGCCAATGCCTCGGCTCCGGCTGCCGAAGCTCCTGTGCAAGGCGCGATTTCCGGATCAAGGCACACGCCCGAAGCAAAGCTGCAGTTCGTGCCATACCGAGGCCCCGAGGGATCGGAGTAACTGCCCCGACCGTTTGTCGATGGAAGGCTTCCGCATACCGCTGCTCTTACCGCCGCTATTCGGGCCGCGACCTGTACCGCTTTTTCAGCGGCCACGTAGTGAAAGGCCAAGCGCCCGATGTCGACGATACCCAGAAAAATCAACAGAAAAAGTGGCAGTACAAAACCCAGCTCAACGACTGTAGAGCCGTCCTCAGAACCCCTCAGACGCAAGACTTCCTTGAAAAATGCTCTCTCGCGATAGGTCATGGCCCAAACACCCGGCTTCGATCGGTCACGGTAGTTTCGACGGTCGTCAATGCGGATGCCCCAACCAGCTGGAACAGAACTGAAAACGGGAGTTCTGTAATGATCAGTTTCGCTGTCACGACCGCGACGGGAACCGGCGATACACGATATTCTCCCTCGACCCCAACGCAGTCCAAAGAAAGCGTTTCAAGGCTTACGGAGATGTCGTCGGTTGAAAGAGCGCTTAATTCCCCTGATGCCGTATAGGAAAAATCAGAAATCGAGGCGCTCGGATCAGAGGCGCAAAGGTCTGATGGAGCGATGCGGCTGATATGGCGCGTGGTATCGCGAACGCCGCTGATGACGTTCTGGAAAGACCAAAAAAGCCGGCCGCCTTCGGCGATCAGAGCAAAGACAACGAACATCAGCGGCAGCATGATCGCGAATTCGACCACTGCGGCTCCGTCCTCTAATTTGAAGAAACGGGTCACTATGTTTCGGCTATGGTGTGCAAGCTTTTTCATCGACCTACCTATAAAGCTGCACGACATCGTGAAGGATGCCGCCTGTGCCATTGTTGTCAGACCCGCTTTCGACAGTGCGAATGACTTCGGCGTAGATGACCGCGTTTGCTCCCGTACCATCCGACTCAGACGGCCGGATAAGGAACATCTCGACAAATTTGGAAACCGGAACTACGCCAGAGCCGCCGTTCAACTCATCTTCGTATGTCGCGCAATCGATTCCGGCGGCAATGATTACCCGGCGGTTTGCGTTACTGGCGCCCGTCGAAGGTGGCTGGCAACTGGGAAGGCTACTTTCCACCTTACCTGCGGCGGTCAGAATGGCCTGCAAGTCGACCTGGTTTGCGGTCTCGGCTTTGTAGATGTCGTAACGCGTGCCAGTATCAGGGAACCATGTGGGGATGCCGGAAGGCGTTTCGCCTGAGTAATCGGCTCCATAGTTCACTGTCAGATATGTCTGAAGCCCAGAGGTAAAATCTCCATCTCCGATGCGGGTTGAAGGGCATGATCCCGTGCTCCCAAAGCAATCATCGAGAGGCAAGCCGACGGTCGCTGTCAGATCAATCTCGCCGTCAACTTCGTAGGGAGGTGAAGGTTCATTTCCGCATGTCCCGCCTTGCAAAGTTGTTATCCATCCATCCAAAACGTTCGGTGCGGCCGCAAAATTGTCCACATCGTATTTCGCGTCATTGCGAAATTGATTGGCCGCCGATTCATACCGGTCAAAGCGGGTATTGAACCCGGCAATCATATTGCCGACACTCAGCCCTGGTTTGGTTTCGACGCCTCTTTTGCTGAAACACTGCGAGACGGTACGAGAAGCCGCCAGGGCGCAGGCATCTTCCTGCCCCGGAGGCGCGTTTTCACACGCTCCCGCTTCGTCGATTCCAAGAACATCATCGACTTGGATGAAACCGAAATTGCCCGGTCCCCAACTTTCGCTGCCGCCACCTTGGCTGACCATCTTGATCAACTGTCCTTCGTTGACTTCAAGGCTTGGCTGCGGGAGGCAAAAGAACATCGGCGTGATGTCACATGCCACCAGAGTGAAACCTGCCACGGCTTCGGCGTCCACGGATGCAAATTGGTAAGGTTGATCGAGGAGCGACGCCATCGCGGCTGCCAGAGGGGTTTCCACTTCATGTGTTGCCACCGAAACCCGGACGAAAGCCGCTTTTAACGCGCTGTCCGCATCCGATTCATTCAGCAACTCGCCAGGCTGTCCTGGTTCCACATCCGAATTCGAGGGTGTTTCGTAGAACCGCAACTGATAGTCGGTGACGCCAGACAAAGTGTGATCCTTGTTGCGGATACCGAATGTCTGGTGGTCATTGATGACATTTGCGGCGGCGTTGGTGGCGCGGATGATTGAGTCCGCGTGACCGTCAAGTTCGCCAGCCGCCGCAAGCGCAACATTGTCGGCAAAGCTTTGCAGTTCGCTTTGCGTTGTCGTAACGCGACCAAAATCGAAGGCCAGGGCCGCCATTCCAAGCAGGAGCGAGAGGCATACTGCTACGAAGACCATGATTGCCCCGTCTTCGGAGTGGCAGAGTGCCTTAATGTCGCGTCCCGGTTTCACAATGGTATCCTCAGTCGGAGTCAGTTGATCACGGATTCAGTCAGATCCATTCCGCGCCGAATGCGGATCACCGACCGTCGTGCCGGTTCATCCGGTGTTTCCGGGGTTGGTTCGCGAAGCAGGTCGGTCAACCGCGTCGTCGCCAGCTCGCGGTCCTCGGTGTCGTTGATGGCACGCAGAGTCAGGCTGAGTTTGCCAGCACGTTGAGCGAGGGCAAGGCGTTGACCTTGGTCTGGCGTGACCGCAACAGTAACCGTGCGCGCGATGCTGGGCTGGTCTGTTTGTACGTCGGCTTCCTGGTCGACGCCGATTACACGGATATTTTGCAGGATTGTCACCGCACGAAGATTTTCCTTCGCTCCCGCTGTCATGACAATGTCCACCCGATCACCCGGTGTCACAAAACCGCCGACAGCGGTTTCTGCGTCCACTTCGATGGCGATTGCGCGATGATTGTCGCCGATAGACTGCACAATCGTTACTTTTTCTCCGTAGTCGGAAACCTTGTTTTGGAGGATCAGCTCTCCTTGAGCGATGGGTCGGCGAGCACGACGTGGAGGGCTTCCGTCTGTGGGCAGGAGATCCCCGCTATTGGTGAATACTCCACTTGGTAGCGCAGTTCGTGGCCAGTCGATCGTAGTCAGCGTTCCCGGTCGGATCGCTTCGCCAAAAGAGATATCGCGCGATGCGACAAGGACACTGACTGTTTCGCTTTCGGTCGAAGCCTGTGCGGCAGCCGGGCCGAAACTGACGTATTCACGTGCAAAGTAGACCGATCCCCCGGCCACAGCGAGTCCTGTCAATGCGGTGAAAATGGCGGAAAATCTCATATTCTATTCCTTTCACTTTTTGCAGGCCGATCCGCAGGACCGCCAAAGCCAATCGGGCAAATGGGGCTATTATCAATCTGCGTGATCATGTTCGGGGTGATCGCGGCGGCTGTGGCCACCGCGATCAGAGTCCTGTCGGAGCATCGCTTACATCAATGCGTCGGCGGCGGTGAACTGAGCGGCCACATCCGCACCAATATTTGTCAGGGTCGCAACCGCGATGGCGGTTACGATCGTCAGAGCGACGCCGTATTCAACAATGGTCGCACCCTTCTCGTCACGGGTCAGGCGGATCATGAGGTCATAGATTTTCTGCATTTCTTTACTCCTAATTTGCTGGATTAACCGCATTCCGAGTTCGCGGCATTGCAAGCCCCCCAACTTCTTGAGAGCTTGGATTGATTTTGCGCCTACCGCTCCGTTGGGGCATCCTTCAAACCGATAAGAAATTCAATCTGGGGTTGAAAGATTGCGTATTCTGGCGCTGTTTGTGCCCCAAAATGGCCATGTTTTGGAATCCCATGCTTGCATATGGCCTTTGATTCTGTGGTGGGAGGGCAGTCTCAGAAGGCGTAGTCAGCAGCGCCAAAGGCGCTGTGACCGGGGCTACTGTTGTAATGCTCTGCACATCCTCGGGCACCCGGGTCTGGACACAACAACAATTGCCAGTGGCACCCTGGTGACGTCGGTCAGCACAAACGCCATCAACGCCCACGAGGTTCATCCAACTTTTTTGAACTTTGCGGAAGTCTACTGCGACTATCGCGACACGACCCCTGCTGCGGCAGGTGAGATGAGGCTGGCCGCAAAGACGGGATGGTCACCTGACAGCATTTGCGGTGATCTTGCGGAACTAGAAACACTAACTTGCCCTGCGCCTTCGGGCGACAAACCCGTTTTCTTCCGATCCATTGACCTTGGGTTGGAAGACATTTTCATGGCGCGAGCCGTCTATAAAGCCACACAGGCAAAACCTACTGAAAGGAGACAATGATGGAGATCCGACCATTCGGTGTGGAAATTTGGATGAACGAGTTCGAGACGAAATGTGATCTCAATCTCGCCGAAACCTGTGTCGAGTCGATTACCTTAGGTGAATTGTTCGATATGGCGGGAATCCGCGAAAGTATCTTGGATGAACTAGCAACGATGAAGATGGGATATGGCGCGATCGAGGGATCAAACCGTTTGCGCGATGCCATAGCTGGACTGTACGAGGCCCAGACCCGTGACAACATACTGACAACCCATGGCACTATCGGGGCAAATTCACTGGTACATCATGCGCTCGTATCGCGTGGCGATCACGTGATCTCGGTCATCCCGACTTATCAGCAACACTATTCCATTCCCGAAAGCCTAGGCGCCGAAATTGAACTGCTGCATCTCAGACCCGAAAATCAGTTCCTGCCCGATTTGGAAGAGCTGCGCGGCATGGTTCGCCCCGATACGCGCCTGATAGCCATCAACAATCCCAACAACCCGACTGGTGCCCTTATGGATCGGGAACTGCTGGAGCAGGTCGTGGCAATCGCTCGGTCGGTAGATGCATGGCTACTGTGTGACGAGGTCTATCGCGGCACCGATCAGGAAGGAGACGGGTACACTGCCGCCATTGCGGATCTCTATGAAAAGGGCATCAGCACTGCAGGAATGTCCAAGGCATATTCCCTGGCTGGACTGCGCGTTGGTTGGGTTGCTGGCTCAGCAGTCCTGTTGCGTGAGGTGATGTTGCACCGCGACTACAACACTATTTCGGTTGGCGGCATTGACGAGCTGCTCTCTGCGGTTGCTTTGGAACACCGTGAAAAGATCATGGAGCGTGCGCATCTGATCACCCGGCAGAACCTTCAGATTGTAAGGAAATGGATTGCCAACGAACCACTGCTCAGCTGGGTGCCACCAAAATCCGGCACGACCGCCCTTTTGAAGTACGACTTGCCCATATCGTCGCGTGAGTTCTGTATCTCCCTTATTCGGGAAGAGGGCGTCATGTTGACCCCGGGCAGCGCAATGAACATGGAAGGCTGGTTGCGGCTGGGCTATTCAAACCCAACGGCGGATTTGATCGTCGGTCTGCAACGTATCTCGGCCTTTTTGACACGCCACGGTTCTGTCTGACTATTCCGCTTGCCGCTCGTTTCTCGGCAAGAGAAATGCGTCGAAGAACCTAGAGAGGGCATCGAATTCACCCAAGGGCAAAACATGCGCGACATATTGGTCGGGCCGGACGATGATCATGCACCCATCTGCCCGATCGATCCCGCGCATCTCATAAATGTCTGCGCCCAGTTTGTGATCGATACAGAAAACCTTTTCAAAGTCGCGCAGCCCAAAACGGCCTTTAGCAGGTTTGAGCAGAGCTGGCATGTCCTCGTATTTCAGGGAGTAGAATTCGTGGGGGAAAACGGCGCGCAGGTCTATGAGCCCGTCGATGTCATCGTTCCGGCGGGTATAGCGCCAGACCGGAGAGGCGGTATCTTTTTCAAGCCAAGAGCAAAGCTCGTGAATAGCGCCACCTTCGGCCCCCGTATCATTCTGTCCGGCAAAGGCGTAGATGCGCCATCGTCCGTCCGCTTCGGCCACGTGACCGAGTTGCAGCGGCTTGGCATCTGACAGCCGAAGGACCGGTGCGGAATGGAACCGTTTCCCGACGATTTGGCCGGTGGCCAAGTGCTGATGCGTAGTTTCGGCAGTGATGTCCGACGGGTCATAGTGGACGGCGAGTCCACCGGTGAATTCCAGGTTCTCGATGAACTGCTTCTGAAAGCGTGGCATATCTGAGTCCTCGAGTTCGGACTTACCCGGAGTGGCGCTCATGATTCGCGCCCATTTGTGGTCAGTTTCGACTAGGCGCCGCGCCTCTTCGCGGCGTTCGGCCGAGTAGCTATGCAGCAGGCGCGCATCCGACCGTCCCGTCAGCACATGTGCCAGTTTCCAGCCAAGGTTGAACGTATCGCCCATGGATACATTCATTCCCTGACCAGCCTTCGGGCTATGGGTGTGGCAGGCATCGCCGGCGGTAAACACCCGCGGATTACGGTTTGCCGTTTCCCCTTCGGGGACATCATCGAACTTGTCGGTCAGGCGATGGCCGATCTCGTAGATCGACCACCAGACGACTTCTTTCACGTCGATGGAATATGGGCGCATGATCCGGTTAGCGGCGGCAATGATGTGATCCTTGGTCAGGTTGCGGTTCAACACCCGTTCGTCCGGGTTCAACTTGTCAAGTTCCACGTACATCCGGAACATGTAACCGCCCTCGCGAGGGATGATCAGAACGTTGCCCTCCCTCGCGGACTGGATCAGACATTTCCGGCGTAGGTCCGGGAAGTCCGAATTGGCGAGGATGTCCATCACACCCCAGGCCTGATGCGCGGCGTCTCCGTGTAGTTTGCCACCAATCGCTCTGCGGACATAGCTGCGTGCTCCATCGCACCCAACGACATAGTTGGCGCGAATATTGAGCGTCGCGTCCGCGCGGCCATCTTCGTCAATGCGTTCCAAGGTTACGGTCACTGGATGTTCTTGAGTGTCTATATCGATCTTGAGGTCGATCACCCGAAGCCCGTAATGCGGTGCAAGCCGAGTGGGCGAGTTCTTCATGATATCAAGAAACAGCTGGTGGATACGCGCCTGGTTGACGATGGTGTGTGGCATTTCGGATTGGTCATCGGCCACGTCTTGAGCGATCCCGACGCGGGTGATGTGGTCGGTGTTGGCCGAATCCGGCCTCCAAAAAGCGGTCTGGTTGACCCAATACGCTTCGCGCTTGACCGTTTCAGCGAAACCGAACGCCTGAAACATCTCCATCGACCGGACATTCACGCCATCTGCTTGTCCCTTCTCCATCGGGCCGGGTTTGGGATCGACGATCATCGTGGTGATTTCAGGAAAACCCGCCAGTTGCGCGGCAAGGCACAGACCGGCCGGGCCACAGCCTGCAATCAGCACATCCACAGCGTCTGGAACCGAATTTGAGCGAAGTTCATTGTGGCCAGGGGCCGAGGCCTTGACGTTCGGGTCACCCGGTCTGAACCCATCGACATGATATTGCATGGTCTTCCTCCACACTGGCGCACTCGGTTCAACAATTAGTATCCATGCCTACTAACTCCAAGCAAAAAGATATGTGTACTTACGTTTTTACCTTTGGCAGAGTCAGGACGGACCCTATTGGGAAGAAAGAATAGAGGGAGTTGGCAAGAATGAATGTTTCCGGCATGGCGGGGCATCTGATCCGCAGGCTCAACCAGACGTCTACCCAGGTCTTTTCGCAACGGATGCAAACGGCCGGTTACGACCTGACGCCCGTTCAGTTCGCTGCGCTTGATGCTGTTTGGTCCAATCCGGGCCTGGACCAGGCGCGCATCGCCGCACAGATCGCTTACGACCGTGCGACGATTGGCGGCGTCATCGACAGGCTGGAGCAAAAGGGCCTTGTCGCGCGGTCAATCAATGAACGGGACCGGCGGGCGCGTGCGGTAAAGATCACTGACAAAGGCCAACGGGTTTACGAGGAGGTATTCCCGATCGTGGAGCAGTTGCAGCCAGAGATCCTGGGCGACCTTGATGCAGAAGAACAAGAGCAGTTTCTTCACCTGGCTGCAAAGGCGCTGAACCTGACTTTGGATATTTAGCGGGATGCCTGCCACCAGGCTTGATCCAGCCCTGTCTGCTTATCCACCCGGGCGGTCAAGAAAGGCCTGGGCCGCCTCGCGCGACTCGAAAATATGCGTGGCCGCTCCAGCGAAGGTTTCGCCTAGCTTTAGCCGGATGAAGGCAGAGCCTGAGTATCGCGTCACGGCTCGATAAAACCGGGCCTCCAGCTCTGCGACCATGTTTGCATAGTCCTTGGCAGCCTCGTCTTCGAGCTGGAAGCCGTCGTAATTCACGATGACGTCAACTTTGTCTGGCAGCGGGCTACAGACCGCCTCAACTTGTTTTTGTACCTGCTTCACCTCTTCGGGTGAACGAATGCGAAGTTTTTCGAAGTTGATGAAGAGGCGCCCGGTTGCGGCGTCCAAAGCGATGCGCTCGGGCAGGTCAAGATGAAGAAGCTCGCGCTTCAGATCCATCGGTTCGGGTCGGAAAATCCGCAAGTCCATGCCGCGAATGTCTTCGATTATAGGCCGGAACCCCATCTGACCCACAATATCGCGCTCAATATCGACGCCTGGGGCTGACTCTATCAGTTGCAGCCCGGTGGGGCACAACCGAAAAACGCAACGCTCGGTAACATAGAGTACCGACCGACCCAATCGGGCCGCACGGCTCCCTGAAAACGTGACCTGTTCGACTGCTTTCAGGAACTTTTGGGACGTCCCTTCGGCCCGGATATCGAGTTGCCCGCCTTCAATGGCGATATCCAACCCCTGCGCCGTGAAGGTTCCTGCGAACACCAGAGATTTCGCATTTTGACTGATGTTGATGAACCCTCCGGCCCCTGCCAGCCTGGGGCCAAAGCGCGAAACGTTCACATTTCCCGTTGCGTCTGCCTGGGCAAGGCCAAGGCAAGCCATGTCCAGTCCGCCGCCGTCATAGAAATCAAACTGCGCATTCTGGGGGATCACGGCATCAACATCGACAGCCGCCCCGAAATCCAGTCCCGACGCTGGCTGGCCACCAATGACACCGGGCTCGGCAGTCAGGGTCACGTGATCAAGAAGGCCTTCTTCAGCCGCGACAGAGGCCACGCCTTCGGGCATACCGATTCCAAGATTGATCACCCCATTCACCGGAAGTTCAAAGGCGCATCGCCGCGCGATGATCTTACGCGCATCCAAAGGCATTTCCGGGATCTCTCCCGCCGGAGGCCGAATACGATTGGTGAAGGCGTGCGAAAATCTGGTTCGGTAGGTTTGCATATGCAGTTCCGGCGGAGCTACCACCACTGCATCGACTAGAATGCCGGGAATTTGAACTTCGCGAGCTGGAAGGCTGCGCCCCCGGGCCAGACGTTCGACCTGTACTATCACAACGCCGCCAGAGTTCTTTACCGCCATGGCCTGCGCAAGGTTATCTATGACGAGTGCTTCACGCTCCATCGTGATGTTGCCGAACTCGTCCGCTGTGGTTCCACGCAGCAGCGCTACGGTGAGTTTTGGTGCTGGATAAAACAGATACTCCTCGCCGCCGAGCGTCATCAGTTCGACCTGGGGATCAGTCGAGATCTCGTTGATTGCTCCTCCACCTTTGCGGGGGTCGACGAAGGTTTCCAGTCCGACTTTTGTCATCATTCCCGGTTTCCCGGCCGCGCTATCGCGAAAGAGCTGGCTGATGCATCCTTGGGGGAGGTTCCAGCCTTCAATCTTTCCCTCAACCGCCAAGGCGGCCACCTTGGGAATAAGGCCCCAATGCCCTCCGACAACGCGCTTGAGCAACCCCTCGTGGCCGAGGCGGTTGAGACCGCGTTCACCCCCATCCCCTTGTCCCGCCGCGAAAACCAGGGACAAGTCTCTTGGGTGCCCCGTCTCCAAGAACCGTTGCTCAACCGCCGCTAGAAGCGCATCAGGCACCCCGATACCAACAAAGCCCGAGGTGGTCAGGATGTCGCCGTCCTTGATCAAGGCGGCAGCATCCATTCCCGAGACCACCTTTTTACGCATAGAGCTGTCCTCCTTTTGATCATGGTTTCCGCCGGTGGGAAACTTGTCCAGTGCCAAAAGTCTTGGAAGTGACAGGCGACCACGGGCGACCTGTGCGTCATTCCAATAGGGGAAGGTGGAAGCTCGCCTTGATGCGATCCATGACGACAGAGGTCTTGAACCCCTTGATGTCGGGATTATCGTAAAAGAATTCTCGCGTGAACGCTTCGTAGTCGGCCATGTTTGTCGCGCTGACGATCAGGACGAAATCGGTTTCCCCGGTTACGTAGTAGGCGCTCATCACCTCGGCGCAGTTCCGAACCGAGCGTTTGAAACGATCAATGATGTCGGCGCGTTCGCGTGCAAGTTCGACGGACACCAGCATCAAAAGCGGACGGCCGGCTGCTTCGGGGTCCACGAC
Organism: Ruegeria marisflavi; assembly: GCF_025673445.1. Classification (NCBI taxonomy): domain Bacteria; kingdom Pseudomonadati; phylum Pseudomonadota; class Alphaproteobacteria; order Rhodobacterales; family Roseobacteraceae; genus Ruegeria; species Ruegeria marisflavi. Next base: position 20,747 of record NZ_JAOVQN010000031.1, on the reverse strand, counting down.
CGAGATGTCGGCTGTGATGACACGGTCAGTGCGAAGTCTGGTCAGGCGGCGTTGAACAGAGGTCGGGGATAACCCGACCAGGTCGGACAGTTCGGCATGGGTGAGCTGATTGTTCTGCTGCACGTGGTGCAGGATTTTCCGATCCATCTGGTCCATTCCGGTGAAATTACCCGATTTTCAGGAGATTGCGCACAAAAAATACTCGCTTCTCAGAAACATGCAGAAAACACCCGCCTCATCCCCGTAGGATGATCGCGAACGCCGGAGGATTCATGCCAGATTTGCCATTCTCACCCGCCGAATATTCCGACCGCCTGACAAAGACGCGCGCTGAGATGGCCGCGCGCGGGCTGGACGCGGTTTTTGTCACTGACCCGTCCAATATGGCCTGGCTTACGGGGTATGACGGCTGGTCCTTTTACGTGCATCAAGGGGTGCTTCTTGCGCTTGGAGGCGAGCCGGTCTGGTGGGGGCGCGCGATGGATGCGGTGGGCGCCGGGCTGACCACCTGGCTCGCCAAGGACAATATATGCGGTTACGACGACGCCTATGTACAAAACCCGGCCAAGCACCCAATGGAGGACCTCTCAGCGCTGATCGCGGAACGAGGCCTGAGTGCCGCGCGCATCGGTCTGGAGATGGACAACTATTATTTCACGGCGTCCGCGTTTCTGAGCTTGCAACAAAACCTGCCCTCGGCCCGGTTCCAAGATGCCACGGGTCTGGTCAACTGGCAGCGCGCCGTGAAATCCGCGACCGAGATAGAGTATATGCGCCGCGGCGCTCGGATCGTCGAGCGGATGCATCAGGTGGTCTTGGAGAAGGCCGAGCCAGGGCTGAGGAAAAACGAATTGATCGCCGATATCTACCATGCCTCGGTCTCGGGCGTCGATGGGTATTGGGGGGACTATCCGGCCATCGTGCCGATGGCGCCGTCGGGTATGGATGCGACCGCGCCGCACCTGACATGGGATGATACCCCCTTGAAAACCGGTGAAAGTACGTTTTTCGAGATTGCCGGATCCTATCGGCGCTATCAGTGCCCGCAGTCGCGCACCTTGTTCCTGGGTAAGCCGCCGCAAAAATACCTGGATGCGGAAAAGGCTGTTCTTGAGGCCGTTGAGGCGGGGCTGGAACAGGCCCGGCCCGGCAATCTCTGTGAAGACATTGCCAACGCCTTCAACGCGACTCTCAACCGGCTGGGGTTTCAGAAGGACAGTCGCTGCGGCTACGCCATTGGGATCTCCTATCCGCCGGATTGGGGCGAACGCACCATGTCGTTTCGCAGGGGCGACAAGAGTGTGCTGAAACCCGGCATGACGTTCCACTTCATGCCCGCTTTGTGGCTTGATGATGGTGGGCTTGAAATCACGGAACCGATTGTCATCACGGAAACCGGGGTGGAATGCCTCTGCCGCACCCCGCGAAAACTCTTCGTGAAAGGGTAAGCGATGCGCGCCAATCCGATCACCCCGACCGTGGATTTCGAGATGGACGGCAAACAGCACGGTCATCTGCGCTTGCCTTATAGCCGGAACGACAGCGCGTGGGGTTCCGTGTTGATACCCGTTTCGGTGATCCGGCGCGGAACCGGCCCGGTGGCGCTTCTGACCGGGGCGAACCACGGGGACGAGTATGAAGGGCCGCTTGTGCTCTTTGAACTGGCGCACAGTCTGACGCCGGATCAGGTCACGGGAACCGTGATCATTGTGCCGGCGATGAACTTTCCGGCGTTTCTGGCTGGCACCCGTGTGTCGCCTCTGGATCAGGTCAACATGAACCGCGCCTTTCCCGGCGCCCCGGACGGCACGCCGACGCAGAAGATCGCCGATTACTTTCAGCGCACCTTGCTCCCCATGGCCGATCTGGTTCTGGATTTCCATTCCGGCGGGAGAACGCTCGATTTTCTGCCCTTTGCAGCCTCGCATATCCTTGAGGACAAGGCGCAGGAGGCGCGCTGTCGCGCCGCCCGGGATGCGTTCAACGCGCCGTTCAGCGTCGAAATGCGCGAGATTGACGCCTTGGGCATGTATGACGATGCCGCCGAAGCTATAGGCAAGACCTTCGTCACAACCGAATTAGGCGGGCAGGGGTCGGCCACCCCATACACGACAGGAATCGCGCGCAAAGGGGTGCGGAACCTGTTGATTCACGCAGGCATCTTGTCGGGGGAACCGGAACGCGCACCCACGCGGTATCTGAGCCAGCCTGACGATGCCTGTTTTCATTTCACGGCCCAAGGGGGGCTGGTCGAGTTCCTTGTCTCGCTAGGCGAATTCGTCAAACCCGGCGACCCCATCGCTCGAATTTGGCAGACCGGCCAAACCGGCAGCGCCCCACGCTCTGTGACCGCGCAACGCGACGGTATCCTGATGGCGCGCCACCATCCCGGCCTGTGCCAGGCAGGCGATTGCCTTGCCGTTCTGGCCGTCGAAGACTGAAAAGAAGGAAGTATCATGTTGCAGAATGACCAGATCGCACTCTGGGATCGGGAGAGTTTTTTCCATCCATCGACGCATCTCGCCATGCATGCACGCGGAGAGACCCCGTCGCGCGTCATCCGTACCGGCTCAGGCGTGCATATCGAGGATCGCGATGGCAAACGGATGCTCGATGCGTTCGCCGGTCTCTACTGTGTAAACGTCGGATATGGGCGGCCGGAGATCGCCGAGGCTATTGCCGATCAGGCGCGCGAACTGGCCTATTACCACGCCTATGTCGGTCATGGCACCGAAGCCTCGATCACGCTGGCCAAAATGGTCATGGACCGTGCGCCGGCTGGAATGTCCAAGGTCTATTTCGGGTTGTCCGGGTCGGACGCCAACGAGACCAACATCAAGCTGGTCTGGTATTACAACAATATTCTGGGGCGACCTGAAAAGAAAAAGATCATCAGCCGTTGGCGGGGGTATCACGGCTCCGGCTTGATGACGGGCTCGTTGACAGGGTTGGAGCTCTTTCACAAGAAGTTCGACTTGCCGTTGTCACAGGTGATCCATACTGAAGCGCCCTACTATTACCGGCGCGAGGTGTGGGAACTTTCCGAAGCGGCTTTCAGCGCACAATGCGCCGCCCGGCTCGAAGAGTTGATCCTTGCCGAAGGGCCAGACACAATCGCGGCCTTTATTGGGGAGCCTGTTCTGGGAACCGGAGGGATCGTACCGCCGCCTGCCGGTTATTGGCCCGCGATCCAAGCGGTGCTGCGGAAGTATGACATCCTCCTGATCGCTGACGAGGTGGTAACCGGGTTCGGGCGTCTCGGGTCCATGTTCGGGTCCGCGCACTATGGCATCTTTCCAGATTTCATCACGATCGCAAAGGGCCTCACCTCGGCCTACGCGCCATTGTCCGGGTCGATCGTGTCGGATCGTGTTTGGAAGGTGCTGGAGCAGGGTACCGATGAAAACGGCCCCATCGGTCATGGCTGGACCTATTCGGCGCATCCTATCGGTACGGCTGCCGGTGTGGCGAATCTGAAACTGATCGACGACCTGGGATTGGTCGAAAAGGCAGGCCGGATGGGGCAGGCCCTGAAGAAGGGCCTCACGCAGGCTTTGGCCGAACACCCCAACGTGGGCGATGTCCGCGGCGAGGGACTGATGTGTGCGGTCGAGTTTGTCGAAAATCGTGCTGCGCGGCGCATGTTCGACCCCCAGCGAAAGGTAGGCCCGGCAATTGCAGCCAGGATGTCCGAACTTGGCGTCATAGCCCGGGCCATGCCGCAGGGCGACATCATCGGTTACGCCCCTCCGTTCTGCATCACGCAGGACGAAGTGGACACCGTCGTGGCGGCCACTGCAGATGCCGTGAAGGCGGTGTTGGGTTAAACAGTAATAAAGGGTATCCGCGCATCTAACCTACAGCACCCCGTCGCTACCGAGAACACGAGCATTGGTGCCAGGGCGCATTACCCTGGCCTGAACAAGTTTCATTGTGCTTCTTCTCTCCATTGACGCCCTTGCATGGTTTCACGCCAGGAGAGCCATTGGAGGGCGTTTTTGGGCCCGTGCGATCATTTGTTGTCGCCGGCCAGCGTCTCTTTCGCTAAATGGTTTCCCATGCATTACAGGAGGCTTGCCGTGACCGAACCCCTGATTTCCTCTCGCCACCACAACCGTATCGCCGACCTGCACGAAGAGATAACGGCCTGGCGGCGCGATCTGCATCAGCATCCGGAGATTGGTTTCCAGGAAACGCGGACAGCGGCAATCGTCGCGGAAAAGCTTCGGGCCTTTGGTGCCGATCAGGTCGTCACCGGCATCGCGACCACAGGCGTCATCGGGATCATTCATGGAGAGCAGGACGGCCCGATGATCGGATTGCGCGCCGATATGGATGCGCTGCCGATGCAGGAACATGGCGATATCCCGTGGAAATCGGTCAATCCTGGGAAGATGCACGCCTGTGGCCATGACGGGCATACGGCGATGCTGCTTGGCACGGCCAGAATCCTTGCCGAGACAAGGGATTTCGCAGGCTCTGTGGCGGTGATCTTTCAACCGGCCGAGGAGGGCGGCGGCGGTGGCGGAGTGATGGTGCGCGAAGGATTGTTCGATGTGGCAGACTGCACATCCGTCTGGGGGCTGCACAACTGGCCCGGGATGCCGCTTGGCCAATTCTGCGCGCTTGCCGGGCCGATCATGGCGGGCATCGACTATTTCGATATCACGATCAAAGGGCAGGGGACCCATTCGGGGCTGCCGCATCTTGGAGTGGATACGGTCCTTGCGGCCGCGCATCTTGTCACCGCGATCCAGAGCGTGCCTGGGCGAAACGTGTCGCCGCATGAAACGGCGACAATTGGCGTGTCGATGTTCAAGGGGTCCGACGCCTATGTGGTCATGCCGGACGAAGCGGTCATTGGTGGCTCGGTCCGCTATTTCGATTGCAAGACGCGTGACATGGCCGAGGCACGGATCAGGGCGCTGGCCGAAGGAATTGCCAGCGGTTTCGGCGCCGAGGCGGTCATTGACTATCGCAAGAATTACCCGCCGACGGTCAACCATGCTGCCGAAACGGATCTGGCAGCCGAAGTCGCCAAGGGGCTGGTGGGCGTAAGCCGGGTGCTGCGAGAGAGCGAGCCATGCATGGCAGGAGAGGATTTCTCCTTCATGCTGAACGAGCGCCCGGGCAACTATATCTGGATGGGAACCGACGAGCCTGGGCGCAACAATGCCATGGTTCACTATCCTGACTACGACTTCAACGATGCCGCAATTCCCGTTGGCGTGGGCTACTGGCTTGGGCTGGTGGACCGGTTGCTGCCAAGACGCTGATTTGCACACCCGGTCACGGCTGACCGGGTATCTGCAATCATGATTGCGCGGTTGGACTGTTGAAGACCTGCCGGTACGCCGGTGCCGAAATGTCGTATATAACATGCTCGCCCGGGCAGTCTGACAAGACTGCCGAAAGGTTATTGTAAGGTTGTGGTGATGGAAGGTGCAGCGAAGAAACAACCCGGCGCGTGCGATGCAACCCTTCCAAACTTTGCTGACCTACCCAGTCAAGCTGCGTGACAGTTTCACACTTTCTCCAATCGCTCTGTCGGCGTGGATACTCGTTTTCCTTTTCGCAACAGCCAACCACACATTCTGGATGATCGGGGCAGAGGTTTTTTTCGGCCACGGCCTCGCGTTTTCAGGATTTGTTCTCGCGCTCTTCCTGCTGATGCTGAGCATTTTCAGCCTGTTCGGCTTTCCCTGTGTCTTAAAGCCTTTTCTGGTGGTGATTGTCGTGCTCAGTGCAGTCTCATCCTACTACGTGGACACACTTGGGATTGTTGTCGACCGGGACATGATCCAGAACGTCGCGGTCACGACATTCGCCGAGTCGAAACACCTGATCACCCTGGGTTTTGTATTGCATTTGGTGGTTTTTGGGCTGGTTCCCGCAGCCATCATCCTGACGATCCGGCCCAAGCCCCAAGGAATGCTTCGCACGCCGGCGACTCCCGTGGTCGGTTTTGTTGTTGGCTTGAGCCTTGCCGTGGGCGTGCTTGCGCTTGACATGAAGCCCTACGCCACCGTTGTCCGCGAGCGAAAAGACCCGCTGAGCAGCTTTCAAACTGGCGCGCCTCTAGTGGGCATCATCCGCTATGCGCGAAAGGTGTCCAAGGTTAGAAAAGACGTGATCGCGCCAATCGGTGAAGACGCCGTAAAAGGTTCGTCCTATGACGCTGGCGCGAAACCGGTGCTCGTCGTTGTGGTCGTCGGGGAAACCGCGTGGTCGCAGAATTTCAGTCTCAACGGATACAACGTAAAGACCAACCCGCGCCTTGCGGAACTGCCGGTGGTTTCGTTCTCGAATGTGCACTCTTGCAGCACCGCCACCGCCGTTTCTTTGCCCTGCATGTTTTCCAATTTCGGTCGGGACAGGTCCACATACGAACGAGGTGTTTCGACCGAGAATGTTCTGGATGTCTTGCAACATGCGGGCTTCCATCTGGAGTAGTGGGACAACAATACCGGACACAAAGGGGGCGCGGCCTGAGTTGAGACCAAGTCTTTCGCCAATATGACTGTTCCTGAGTTCTCTGGACAAGGCGAGTGCACGGATGGCGTTTTTCTGGATGCCTTGCAGAACTATGCCGAGACGATTGCTCAGGATACGGTACTGGTGCTGCATCAGATTGGAAGCCACGGGCCAGCCTATTACCTGCGCTACCTGGAGCCTTTTAACGGCTTAGCCCCTCTTGCCGAACGGCAGAGTTCATGAACTGTACATCACAGGAAATCGTCAACAGCTATGACAACACCATTGCATATACGGACGAGTTTCTGGCCGAAGCCATTGGCGTACTGTGCCGCCAGAGCCGCGCCGACACGGTCTTGATGTATGCATCAGACCATGGAGAGTCACTGGGGAAGGGGGGCTCTTCCTGCACGGCGTGCCCTATTTCATGGCGCCGGAATACCAAACCAAGGTACCGATGATCCTGTGGGTTTCTGACAGGTTCAGCCAACGGTTTTCAATAGACAAGTCCTGTCTTGCTGATCAAAGGGACACCGAACTGTCTCATGACAACCTGTTTCACAGCCTTCTCGGGATGCTTGACGTTTCTACAGACCTGCGAGATGCAAGCCTAAATAATTTCGCGCGCTGCATGAAAGACAACAAGGTTGCAAGTCGATGACTGAAGGACAGCCACGTAAACAGCCACTACCCCCAAAAGATTACCGGGTTGCCGCATCTTTTTGCTGCCGCCGGGTACTCTGTCGCCGGGGCAAGGCGTCTCTGGCAGGAAACGGCGCTTAGTCAGATCGTCGCAGCGTTTCTGGTCTGCCTGATGCTGTTTGCCCTTCTCGGCGCCAATGGGTTGGAAATCGCGTTCCTATTCATTTTCTTCTTTTGCCTTGTCGCGGTCGAGGCTTTGAATACGGCCATTGAATCTATCGTTGACCACCTTGCGCCTGACTGGCAGGTATTCGCGCGCGACGCCAAGGACCTGGGTTCGCTTGCGACAATGTGTTTGCTTGCTGCAAACGCGGTGTTCATCGTAGCGGTCTTAGCCCGGGTGCTTGCCCTGATAATGAAAGACAACCTATGAACATGTTCAAGATCGTTGCTGTGCCGATGCACAAGGAAGGCCGCAAGTTCGTGGCCACCTTTGCCGTTGTGACGGTTCTGCTAACGGCCCTATGGGCGCCGCTCTTCTGGCCCGGGCTGGCTGTGACGATCTGGTGCTACTACTTTTTCCGCGATCCTGTCCGAATCGTTCCAAAACAACCGTCTTTGGTCATGTCTCCGGCAGACGGGATCGTTTCTCTGATCGAGGAAGTTGTGCCCCCAAGCGAATTGGGCCTTGGCGATGCGCCTCTGATCCGGGTATCGGTGTTTATGAATGTCTTCAATTGCCACGTAAACCGAGCGCCGATCACAGGTGTGGTCCGTCACATTGCCTATCATCATGGCAAATTCCTGAACGCGTCGCTGGACAAGGCCAGTATTCACAATGAACGCAACGGTTTGACGATCGAAGCGGCAGATGGAACGCGCATCGGTGTTGTTCAGATCGCTGGTCTGGTTGCGCGTCGGATCGTATGTTTCGTGCGCGAAGGCGACCGGTGCGGGGTGGGCGAACGCTTTGGCCTGATCCGTTTTGGCAGCCGTTTGGACGTTTTTCTTCCCGCTGGCGTCAAACCCCGGGTGTCCGTTGGTCAAATAGCAATTGCAGGAGAGACGATTCTGGCCGATCTTTCAAATCCATCCCAGATGATGCCCGGGACACCAATTTGATAGGTATATGAAACTGAACTTACCCCTTGCGCTTCGACGCGTCATCCCCAGCCTGGTGACAATGGGCGCTTTGGGCGCTGGCATGAATGCGCTGCGATTGGATATCGAAGGCGAACTGGAACGTGCGCTTTCGTTCCTTTTGCTTGCGATGGTACTGGATGCGTTGGACGGGAAGATGGCCCGTTTGCTGGACGCGGTGAGTGACTTCGGGGCGGAACTCGATACGCTGTCTGATTTCTTCAACTTTGGCGTTGTTCCGGGCATACTCATTTATAACAACCTCTACGCCGACACGGAGTATGCCAGCATTGGGTGGATCGCGTCGCTGATCATCGTGGTCTGTTGCGCCTTGCGGCTCGCAAGGTTCAACGTGGCAAGAAAGACCGGCGAGAGCGACGATTTCTTTGTCGGGATTCCGGCCCCTGCATTGGCCTGTCTGGCGCTGATGCCTATCTTCATGCAGTTGAGCGCCCTAGGAACCCCGACGCACCCATTTGTTCGGACAGTGTATATTGTCGGGGTTGGCCTGCTGGCGATCAGCACGATTCCCACGATCTCGATAAAGTATGTCAGTCTCAGATCATCGATGCTTATTCCGGTCGCCTTGGTCGGGATCATCGGTGTTTACGGCTTGATCACTAATCCCTGGCCCACACTGGTTGTCGCCAACTGCCTGTATCTGGCCACGCTGCCATTTTTCTATCTGAAGCAGGCGCGACAATCGAAACCCGCTTAAGTCAGCGGGCCGGTTGCAACTGACATTTGACGAGATGGCCGAGGCCCAGAACCTTCGGCCAGCGCTGTAGGCGGTGATTGTGACGCTTATTGCGTTTTTGCCAGTGACAGTCGGGCTAAATGCGACTGGGCGATGCCTGCTCGCCAACTGTTGTCCCCGGCAACAGACTGACAGCGGATCTTCGATCCGCCGCTGTCAATCGGCCTTGCGGTGCTCTCGAACCAACTGCCGGTCACATTAGAGTCATCGCGGAGCGTGATCGGCTATCATGAAATTTTTGTGACAGCGTGCTGGCTGTCTTGATGCTCTATTTATTTCTGATATTCACGAAATATGGAAATAGGTATCACCCATCAATTGACCACACTGGGCCACCCAAAACGCCTGGCCATTTTTCGGCTCTTGGTGCGGCGTTATCCGGATCAGGTGCCAGCTGGCGAGCTGGCCGAGGCCCTTGATCTCAAGGGGTCGACCTTGTCGGCCTATCTGTCTGCGTTGATGCAGGCACGGCTTGTCACCCAGGAGCGCCACGGCACTTCGCTACGATACTCGGTCGATATGCAGGAAGTGCGACACACCTTCGACTATCTGTTTCTTGATTGTTGCAGGGGCCGGGCCGAGTTGTGTGGCCTGTCGGCGTTGCCCGGCACCGAACCGGCTGGGCGGGGGACGCGATCCAGATACAGGGTTCTGTTCCTATGCACCGGAAACTCTGCCCGTTCGATCTTTGCCGAAGCCATCCTTCGGAAAGAAGCGGGCGACCGGTTCGATGTTTTTTCCGCCGGTACAAAGCCGAAGTCCGAATTGAACCCTTTCGCGCTCGAGGTCCTGAAACAGAACGGGCATGATATCTCGCGCCTGCGGGCCAAAAGCATTACAGAGTTTCAAGGGCCGGATGGGCCGACGTTCGATTTTGTCTTCACGGTCTGTGATCAGGCAGCGAACGAAGATTGCCCGGCCTGGGTCGGTCAACCGGTCAATGCCCATTGGGGGGTACCCGACCCGGTGAAGGCCGGTGGCAATGTCGCGGAGAGGAACCTCGCGTTTCATCAGACATATGGCGCGCTTCGCAACAGGATCCTGGCCTTCGCCTCGCTGCCGATTGCTTCGCTCGACAAGATATCGCTTCAACGCGCTTTGGATGACCTCGCGCGAACGGAAACCGGAGAAAACTCATGACTGTTTTTGCGCTCAATGGCCTCGGTCGCATGGGCAAACTCGCTCTGAAACCACTTCTAGAGCGCGGCGCCGAGATTGCCTGGATCAACGATGCCGTTGGCGACACAGCAATGCAGGCGCATTTGCTCGAATTCGATACCGTGCATGGCCGCTGGGACGCTCGCTTTGCCTTTGACCAAAGCAGTGTCACGATCAACGACACGAAAATACCCTTTGTCGGAACGCGAGACTTGTCGAGACTGCCGCTGGACGGGGTGGATGTGGTGATCGACTGCACCGGCGTGTTCAAGACCGAAGCCAAGCTTCAGCCCTATTTCGATGCCGGGGTCAAAAAGGTTGTCGTTTCCGCGCCGGTCAAGGATGGGCCGACCGCAAACATCGTCTATGGCGTCAACCAGGATGTGTACAAATCGGCCGAGCACCGCATCGTTACGGCGGCTTCCTGTACAACCAACTGTCTGGCGCCTGTGGTCAAGGTGATCCACGAAGCGATCGGCATACGTCACGGTTCGATCACCACCATCCACGATGTCACCAATACCCAGACCATCGTGGACCGGCCCGCCAAAGACCTTCGTCGCGCGCGGTCGGCGTTGAACTCTCTCATCCCGACCACCACGGGGTCGGCCACGGCGATCACCCTGATCTATCCCGAACTCAAAGGGCGTCTGAATGGCCATGCGGTGCGGGTTCCGCTGCTGAATGCCTCGCTCACCGATTGCGTCTTTGAACTGGAGCGCGCGACGACGGTGGAAGAGGTCAATGGTTACTTCGCCGCCGCCGCCAAGGGGCCGCTGAAGGGCATTCTGGGTTTCGAGGCCAGGCCGCTCGTCTCTGCCGACTACACAAACGACACACGGTCGACGATCATAGATGGGCCATCGACGATGGTCATCAACGGCACGCAACTGAAAGTGTTCGCCTGGTATGACAACGAAATGGGTTATGCGCACCGGCTGGTCGATGTGGCACTCATGGTAGGGGCTTCTCTTTGACGCCTGGAGAGCAGCGCCCGAGCGGCCTCGCCGCCTATGGGGCCGTCACAGCGGCCTATTGGGCCTTCATGTTTTCCGATGGCGCGTTGCGAATGTTGGTGCTGTTGCATTTCCACACGCTCGGTTTCTCGCCCGTGCAACTGGCCTATCTTTTTGTGATCTACGAGATCGCGGGAATGGCAACGAACCTCGCGGCGGGCTGGATCGCGGCCCGTTTTGGGTTGGCATCGACCCTTTATGCAGGGCTTGGGTTGCAAGTGGTCGCCCTCGTAGCGCTTTCCGGATTGAATCCGGATTGGGCGCTGGGCGTGTCAGTGGCATATGTGATGGTTGTGCAGGGGGCGTCGGGAGTTGCCAAGGACCTGGCCAAAATGTCCTCGAAATCCGCTGTGAAGCTACTTGCGCCAAAAAAGGACGGCGCGCTGTTCGAGTGGGTGGCGGTCCTGACGGGGTCCAAGAATGCGGTGAAAGGACTTGGCTTTCTTCTGGGTGCGGCGCTTCTTGGGTCTTTGGGGTTTGTCTGGTCGCTTTACGCAATGGCGATCGGGTTAGCGATTATCCTACTATCCTTGCTTCTTGCGAGGCCATCGGGTTTGCCGAAAGGTCGCAAAGGGGCGAAATTCTCGGAAATCTTCTCGAAATCCGCCAACATCAACCGCCTCAGCCTAGCCCGTTTGTTTCTGTTCGGGGCCAGGGATGTCTGGTTCGTCGTAGGCATCCCCATCTATTTCTACGCGGTTCTGTCAGACGGGTCCGAAGACGGAAATCGTACAGCGTTTTATCTGATTGGTACGTTCATGGCGCTGTGGATTGTCCTTTATGGAGGGGTCCAGGCTGCTGCTCCGAAACTTTTGTACGCCTCTACACGTCCCGAGGCCGAGCTGATCGCGGCGGCACGCCGCTGGGCCTGGGGGCTTTCGCTGGTTCCGGCGATACTGACTGCGGCTGCCCTGTTCGCCTCCGGTCCCCAGCCCTGGCTGACGGTCATGCTGATCGTGGGGTTGCTGGTCTTTGGCGCGGTGTTCGCAGTGAACTCGTCGCTTCATTCCTACCTGGTACTGGCGTTCACCCGGGCCGAGCGGGTGACCATGGATGTGGGCTTCTACTACATGGCCAATGCGGGCGGGCGCCTGCTGGGAACGGTCCTGTCCGGGCTGACCTATCAGGCCGGGGGGCTTGGGTTGATGCTGGGAACGGCTACGGTGATGATCGTTCTTTCGGCGCTGGCGGCAAGCCGCCTCTGTCCCGACGTCACGGAGAAAGCGCGGGCATGACCGCTGCAAAGGTGAGGTTTTTGTCAACTGGACGCAAAGGTGCGCTGCAATCACACTGGGACAGAATTTTCTTACATTTTTTTGGATGATTGATGACCCAATCGATTTTTCGAGAAGAGCGTTTTGAGGCGAAGAATTTGAACCTGACCCCTGACGATGGATCCCGTTCAACCTGGCAGGTTCTGTCGGGCGGCGGCGTCGCGCTGGCGACGCTCAGCGACAATGGCGCGTCCCGTGTCCTGACATACACCGTTTTCGGGTCCGATGGCGAAGCGGTTGGCACACCGCAGACGCTTGCGACCGTTCCTAGGGACAACGGTGTATTCGATGTCCGGTTTGCCGAGGCGGCGGACGGCTACGTTCTGTTGCATTTCTTCCTCGTGGATGGCACGTCCTATCACGGGTGGGGCGACTATGCCCTGGGGGCAGGCGAGAACGTGGAAAGCACGCTCAGCGTTGTGCGCCTGAAAAGCGATGGATCGCTGGACGGGACGCAGGATCTGGCCACGTTCGAGACCTACATTCCAAGGGTCGAACTGTTCGAAACGTCGGACGGTGGTATAGGGCTGCTCCGGTCCGGTCCGCCCAAGCCTTGGGAACCGGTCTCTGGTGTTGGATACACGGTGGCGACCATCCCCGATCCGGACACCTTGCTGCAACGGTTCGGGGCCGATGGAACCCCCATTGGCGATGCCATGGTCTGGACCAACCCCGGGGTCGGCCATCTGGATTGGGATATTGGGTATATCAACAGCAGCGCACCCGAAGCGATTGACCATGTTCAGATGTTTGATGGGGCGGGTGGCTCCTTGCTGGCCGTCTATCCGCGGCCCTGGGACGCGTGGGGCGGTTTCCCCGAGGAACTGTCGTCGCTGACCTTTCGGATCATCAATCCCGATGGCACTCATGGGACCGAACAGGTTGTGGTCGCAAGCCCGCACTCCGAGGCGAACACGCTGGGCCACGCCCGGAACGGTGACCTGGGCGGCTGGAGCGTCGTGGCCGATCCGGCGGGTGGATTTGTCGTTCTCTATGGCGAGGCGGTCTATGACGACCCACCGGGTGGGCCTACTGTTTACGACGTGCCGATCCGGATGCAGCGACTGGACGCCACGGGCGCGCTTGTGGGATCGGATGTCGAGGTGGCCCGGTACACGAACAGCTATGTCAATTGGCTCGGCTTCCATGATGCCGAGATGCGCGCCGACGGAACATTGCTGTTCCTGACCTCTGCCTTGGGAAACGTCTCGCTGCACAGCGTTGCACCCGGGGGTACAGGCAGTGAAAGCATAACGCTGCGCACCCGTGAGGCGGACGATGCCGAGGGCGCGATCATTTCGGCCGAGATCCGCGAGGACGGAGGCGTTTCGATCCTTCACCAAGGTGTGGGGCCTGTGGTAACCGAATACGGAGACCGGGAGGATATCCTGTGTCTGTCTACCTATGACGCGCAGGGTCAACCGGAAAGTCCGACCGTCAGGCTGGCCGACCACCGCAACATCTGGGCGAAGTTCGCAACCGGTCCCGATGGTTTGCTGACGGTCGCGTGGCAACACGCGGGCGAGGCGGGTGACACCTATGTCGGGCAGCATCTGGATGGTCAGGGGTTCCGCCACCTGACACCGACCGCGCTGACGGATGCGGCGGATGACGACACCCTTTCCGAACGGCATTCGTGGATGGCAAGGCCGGGAATGACACGCTGACCGGCAGCGTGGGCGATGGCCGGTTACTGGGCGGTGCGGGTGACGATCTGCTGCGGGGCGAGGCGGGCGACGACATGTTCCGCGCCGACGCGGGCAATGACACGCTGATCGGGGGCGAGGGGACCGATACCGCCTTCTGACTGGGGTCGCCGACGGACTATACCGGTGAGTTGCTGGACGAGGCCGATATCCCCGAGCACCTGCGCGGCATGGAGCCGGTCTATGCCGTCACCGTGCGCAACGATCGTGTGGGCGACGGGCGCAACCTGCTGTTGGGAGGCGAGCGGCTGGTATTTGCCGACCGGGTGATGACGCCGGACGAACTGGTGATCCAGACCGGGCGGGAAACCGGCGCTTTTGATGAGCTGATTGAAGGTGCCGACGATGTGAACGACACGCTGTCCGGCGGGTTTGGCGCGGACACGCTGCGTGGTCTGGGCGGCAACGACTCTCTGTCCGGCGACGAGGAGAACGATCTGCTCGAAGGAGGCTCCGGGGATGACACGCTCATCGGCGGACAGGGTGTCGATGTGCTGGAAGGCGGCGAAGGCGACGATGTCGCGATTTTCTCCGGCGTATGGTGGGACTACGAGTTCTACCTGACGGGTGACTCACGCTTTGCAGGTTCCATCCCCGACCTGCCGGAGGGCATCACCCTTTCCGGCCCGGCAGTGGTGGTAAAGGCCCGGGAGGCTGCGGCGGGCGGTGACCAATGGGATTTCCTGGTCGATATCGAACAAATGCAGTTTTCCAACCGCAGCGACAGCGTGTTCGACATCCTGCTGGATGCCGGGACGTACAATCGTACTATCCGGGGTACCGTTGCGGGCGATACGATTGCCGGGGGTGTCGGGCATGACGATATCAACGGCGATTCCGGGGGCGATATCATCTTCGGCGGCCCCGGAAACGACACGCTGGACGGAGATTTCGGAAATGACGCGCTGAATGGCGGGCTTGGCAACGACGCCCTGTTTGGCGGCACCCGTCGGGACGAGCTGCATGGCGGTGACGGGAACGACTTTATTCGAGGGGCTTGGCGCGAGGGAGACCCCGAAGACGACCTTGCCGACACGGTCTATGCCGGGGACGGGAACGATACGATCTACGGTGGATATGGAAACGACCTGATTTACGGAATGGACGGAAACGACGTCATTGCAGGTGATTTTGGCGCAGATTTGTTGATTGGGCAGGGTGGCGACGATGTGATTACCGGTTCTGCCTTTTCTGACATGATCTTCGGCAATGCCGGCAACGATTTCGTCAACGGCGGCTAAGGCCATGACAGGATCAATGGTGGTAGTGGAGCTGACAAGTTCTTCCATTTGGGCGTCGAAGAGCATGGCTCGGACTGGGTACAAGACTATAATGCGGCCGAAGGGGACGTGCTGCTTTTCGGCGTCGGCACAGCGACCCGCGATCAGTTCCAGGTAAATTTCGCCCATACAGCGAGCGCCGATGGCGAACGCGCAGGCGATGATGTGGTGCAAGAGGCATTCGTCATCCATAGGCTATCCGGACAGATCTTGTGGGCTCTGGTGGATGGACAAGGTCAATCCGTGATCAACCTCGAGATTGGTGGGGAGGTGTTTGAACTGCTGATCTGAGGTTCGAGGGGATTACTTTTTGAGCATTCATGCGATCAGTATGGAAAAAAGCCGTACTATCTTTATTCATGTCGCCCTGTCAGTTTCGCTCCGGCTACATCCAAACGGATAGGTTTACGTTGCGACAGTTGACAGACATAACGGACTGTCTCCAATATGATTACTAATGTCTCAAACCTTTTTTAGTCGAGTACACATGTGCTTCAGAAGATATTTATAGGTCTTGTGGACGTTTTAAACTCCGTCCGATTGCCGGTGACGGCAGGCGCGCTCTGTTTGGCGGCCCTGTCGGCGCAGGCGCAAACTGCGAGCGAGATTACCCCGCAGAGTTTTACGCCAACGCTTCAACGGTTCGATGGCGCACTGGTATTGGAGGGGCAAGCAGGCGGTAGAACGCCGGCCGGATTGGAAAACATCGGAATAACGTTGTCCGGTGTCGATCTGACGGATCCTTTACCACAGATGGCGGAGGCCAATGGAGCGTTCGTTCAGAGGCTTACGCGCGGGCGCATACCCGCATCGGAACTGTTCGAAGCGACGTCGGATCTTGAAGCTGCATATGCAGAGGCTGGCTATGTGTTGACGCGCGTGGTGTTGCCACAGCAAACGCTCCGCGATGGCGGCAAGCTGCGTGTGGCGATCGTGAACGGCTATGTCGAGACCGTCGATACGCAAAACCTGCCACCAGAGATCCGCGAGCGTGTCAAAAAGTTGACCGATGGACTGGTCAACAGGCCGGGACTGACGCGTGCAGAACTTGAGCGTCAACTTTTGTTGTCCGGTGATGTGCCGGGAACGGCGCTTAGATCGGGACTGGCGGCTGGCAGCGCGCCGGGTTCCACGATCATCGGGCTCGAAGCAGACTACAAGCGGGTTACGGGGTTTGCTGGTTTCGGTAACCCGACGGGTTCGGAATTGGGTCGCATTAATCTAGAGTTGGGGGTTGAGCTTAACAGTGCTCTCGGGCAGGGCGAGACCTTTTACGGTCGTATCTCTGGCAACTACCAGGGCTTCTTTTCCGGCGATCCACGCAGCCGGATCCTTGCTGGCGGGGTGGTGTACCCCATCGGTCGTTATGGTACATATCTGAACATCGAGGCCACGACGAGCGACACGACACCGGACGAGACGCCCGCGACCCGGTCGAATTTCGACCGGCTGTCGCTCCGGCTGATCCACCCGCTGACGCGCGGGCGTCAATTGAATATCACCGGGCAGTTGGCCTTGGACATGCAAAAGGATGACCAGTCGCTTTTGGGGGGAGCGCAGATCTACGAAGATCAACTGACCATCCTTCGCGCGGGTCTGAACCTCACCTATCTGCACCTGGATCAGGCGTTTTCGTCCGCAAGTCTGCTTTTGTCACGCGGGATAGATGCGTTTGGCGCGCGAACACTGGCCAATGTCGGCGCAGGGGCGCCGTTGTCGCGAGCTGGCGCCGATGCGATTTTTTCTAAGATTTCGGGATCGGTCTCGCACCGCCGCGCCTTGTCCGAAAGGATCGGCCTGTCGGTATCTGGACGGTTCCAGACGTCGTTTGGCGACCCGCTACTGACTTCGGAACAGTTTTCGCTGATCGGAAGTCAGGAGGTTTCGACGATGGATTCAGGCTCCTTGCGCGGTGACAGCGGTTGGGTACTTCGATCCGAATTGTCGACCGTCTATCCGGTCTCTATTGCCGGAAAGAATTTTCAGATCAGCCCTTACTTATTTGCCGGGGCCGGCCAGGCGATCCTCGAAAATCCCACGGTTCTGGAACAGGCCCGTACCAAGGCAGTTTTCTACGGGGTCGGGGTGGATCTCTTGTCGAATACGAACTCACTTTTCCGATCAAGCAGCTTGCGGATCGAATATGGCAGAGGAGAACGCGACGATGGTATCCCTGACGAAAATCGCTTCAGCATCTCGGGGAACATTCGTTTCTAAGTCGCAGGGATCGGTGCGCTGGGTTCTGCTGTGCGGAGTTGCCGCGTTTGTCTGGCAGGCTCCCGCATGGTCTCAATCCACGCTGCCCACAGGGGCAACAGTTGTTGGCGGATCGGTTAACATCGCCCAGCCCGCGCCGCAAAGCATGGTGATTAACCAATCCAGCGATTCAGCGGTGGTGAACTGGAACAGCTTCTCGATCGGATCGGAGAGCCATGTCGACATTCGCCAGCCGAATGCACAGTCCAGCATTCTGAACCGGGTTACTGGAACCACCCGCAGCGATATTCACGGGAGGCTGACGGCCAACGGGCAGGTTCATCTGATCAACCCGAACGGCATTTTCATCGGCCCTAACGGGACGGTTAACGTGGGGTCTTTAGTGGCCTCGACGTTGGACATCTCGAACGAGGACTTTCTGGCCGGTAGGTACCGGTTCCAGGGTAACGGCTCTTCGGCCGCCGTGACGAACGCCGGGCGTGTGACCATCGGGCCGGACGGCTATGCCGCCTTGTTGGGGGGGAGGGTACGCAACTCGGGCATCGTGACTGTGCCGATGGGCCGGATCGGGTTTGCCAGCGGTGAGCGGGTGATGCTGGACTTGTCCGGCGATCAGTTTCTGCAAGTGGCGATCCCGACCGCTGGCGAGGAGGACAGCGAAGCCCTTATCTCGAACTCGGGGCTGGCCAGCGCCGATGGCGGGCTGATTGAAATGCGAGCTGCGACAGCCCGCGAGGCGGTGCGCCAGGCCATCAACCTCTCCGGTGTAGCCGAAGCGCGATCGGTCTCGGTACGCAATGGCGCTATCGTACTGGGCGGCGGCAGCGGAGGGTCCGTGCGCGTGACTGGACGGATTTCCACGCGTTCGTCAGAGTCGCCCCTTGCCATAGCCAGTTCGCGCAGGCCACCGCGGGGACAAGAGATAACCGTGACCGGACGTGACATCACCCTGGCTGGTGCCGAGATTGACGCCAGTGGCCAGGATGGCGGTGGTCTGATCAGGATTGGCGGTGATTTCTCGGGCGCCGGCGATCTGGTGCGGGCGTTGACCGTAGACGTGGACAGCAGGTCTGTCCTGCGTGCCGATGCACTGGGAACGGGCGATGGCGGGCGGATCGCGGTCTGGTCTGACAACGAGACGCGTTTCGATGGACACCTGTCGGCGCGCGGCGGTGAAAGCGGCGGCGACGGCGGCTTCATAGAGGTCTCAAGCAGCCGTGTCCTCTCCTATGGCGGGCTTGCCGATACACGCGCTGGATACGGCCGCTGGGGAACGCTGCTGCTCGATCCGCTGGATATCACAATCAACCCCGGCGCCGGTGGCGAAACGACGCTAGAGACAAACCTCGGGCTCGGGAACGTGACGCTTGATACCTTCGACGCGTTTTCGACCGATCCTGGCGATATCACTATTAATGCGAATCTGGACTGGGTGGCGGCGACGATCCTGTCTCTCCAGGCAGAAAATAATATTGTTC
Source organism: Ruegeria marisflavi (assembly GCF_025673445.1). Taxonomy (NCBI): domain Bacteria; kingdom Pseudomonadati; phylum Pseudomonadota; class Alphaproteobacteria; order Rhodobacterales; family Roseobacteraceae; genus Ruegeria; species Ruegeria marisflavi. The sequence continues at coordinate 1,605 of NZ_JAOVQN010000031.1, read as the reverse complement.
TGAACGGGGCGATCAACGCCCCGAACGGCGGCGTCGTCCTTAGTGCAGTGAACAACATTGCGACCAATGCGCTCAGCTCGATCGATGTGGCGTCATTTGACTTGTCTTCGGGGTTATGGAGCCAGGTCGGTACCTTGCCTTCGTTTTCCGCGACCAATTTCCAGGTCGTGTGCTGCGGCACCTTCCTGCGTGCCTTGGGCGGAGATGGAAACGCGGCGGCACCGTATCAGATAACCGATGTCTATGGCCTTCAGGGACTTGCCACGTCTGGTCTGACCGGGGCGAATGTCGTTCTGGCCAATGACATCGATGCCAGCGGCACCGCGGTTTGGACCAACGTCTTTACCGGCGACGGGTTCGAGCCGATTCCGCGCTTCGCCGGTACACTGGATGGCGCGGGCTTCACTGTTTCAGATCTGTTCAGCTCGCAGTTTTCGTTCGATGGGGAGTTCGCCAGCCCGCGTCCGGCTGCTCTGATCGAAACGCTCGACAGCAGTGGCGTGGTGACGGATCTGACGCTTGAAAATGCGAATATCGTAGGCAGTTCAGCCGCAGTTCTTTCGGTCACGAACAATGGAACCGTCAGGAACACTCGCAGCAGCGGCAATGTCAGCGCAACCTTTGGCGAGGCCGGTGGCCTGATTGCCCAGAATACCGGTACGGTGCAAGACAGCCTATCATCGGCAAACGTCACTCTCGACGCCCAATCCATCTTCGCGCCACACGCGGCCGGAGGTTTTGTTGGACGTAACCAAGGCGGTACGATCGCTCGATCGCATGCAACGGGCAACGTTGTGGTGACCAATTCCTTCAATCTGGATACGACGTCAGGCATAATGGCGGGCGGTTTTGTCGGCGAGAATGATGCCTCGGGCCAGATCGCGGATTCCTATGCACGCGGCAACGTTACTGTCACAGATACATCAACCAGCAGCATTGCCGGCGCCTTTGCAGGTGGTTTCGCCGGGGATAGTGGGGGCAGCCTCGTCCGGTCCTATTCAACAGGAACGGTGACGACGTCGGGTGCGATGAGTTTCACCACTGGTGGTTTCCTGGGTCGCGATTCCTCGAGTGGCGGCACTGCAGGCAATTTCTGGGATATCGACATCTCAGGGAGAACGACTAGCCCCGGAGCCACCGGGCTGACCACCGGCCAGTTCCAAGATACGCCGACCTTTATTGCGCTGGGTTCACCAGCAGGATGGGATTTTGGCAACGTGTGGGCCCCCGGCGATGCGGGTTTCCATCCGGTTAACTACAGCACCTCCCCGGTGGTATTTGCCCAGCCGGATCCGCTCACCGTTCAATATGGCCAAACCGGCAGCGCGGTCGCAACGGGAACGGTTGACGGCGGCCCAAGCAGTTACGTGTTCGACGGATGCTGCGATACGCTGGATACCTCGCCGATTTTCCAGACGCTCGCATTTTCTAGCGTCAATGTCGGTTCGACATCGTTTACGGTGGACAGCACGTCGTTGACCAGCGCCGATGGAATACCCTATCGCGTCGTTGACCTAGTGGGGAACGCGACGGTGACACCTGCGCCGCTGGTGGTGACGGCGGATGACGCGACCAGCGCTTATGGGGTTGCCACCGTGCTGAGCG
>NZ_JAOVQN010000030.1:0-39932 GCF_025673445.1 Ruegeria marisflavi | reverse complement strand
ACAGACCTCAGCTTTACGGCAATCATCAATGCCTGCGCCGCTCTCCTGAACTCAAAGTGAATCTCAACAGACCCTAGCCGAGTGGCGTCAGCTTTGCGTCGCCTAAGTTCCTGCGGTTCGTGGGAAACTGAGACCAGTTAGAATCTATCTGACACCCCCTAAGAGAGTGTTCCGGTCTATCTCGATGCCCAATCCCGGGCCTCCAGGTACGGTGAGCACCCCTGCTACTGGCTCAATTGGGCAGGTCAGGATTGATTGGCGAAACGGCATCTCAGTTCGGTCGAATTCCAACATCGGGGAAAACGGCTCGGGGCGGGGCGGGTTAGGTGGTAGGGCGGCAATATAGTGCAGCGAGGCTGCCAGTTGCACACCGGTGCCCCATACATGCGGTACCAGGCGTATCCCGTGCAGGGCGCACATGTCGGCGATGCGGCGCCCTTCGGTAAACCCGCCGGTGCCGCAGATGTCGGGTTGCAGGATATCGACGCAGCGGCGTTCGACGGGATCCTTCATGCCCCAGCGCCCGTGCCATGTCTCGCCGCCCGCGACCGGGATCGGTTGGTTGCTGCGGACATCGGCATAAGCGTCGAGATGTTCCGGCAATACCGGTTCTTCGAACCAGTCGATGTCATAGGGTTCGGCGAGACGACCGAGACGGATCGCCTCCACCGTGTCATAGCCGTGATTGGCGTCGATCATGAGCCGCATTTCGGGTCCTATCGCCGCACGGCAGGCGGCGATGACCTCGAGATCCTCTTCCACGTCGAAACCAATCTTGATCTTTGCGGCTTTGAACCCTTCCGCCTTGTAGCCCGCGACTTCGGCGGCAATGTCGGCGACCCGGTCACGGCCAGGCTTGCGGAAACCGCCAGTGGCATAGGCGGTCACTTGTTCACGGAACCGCCCGCCCAACAGGGTCGAGACGGGCGCGTTCCAGGCTTTGCCCCGGATATCCCACAGCGCGATGTCGATGCCAGACAGCGCGGTGATCGTCAGACCGCGCTGCCCCTGATCGCGGAAGGCGTGATAGACCTCGATCCAGCGTTTTTCAGTCTCCAGCGGATTTTGCCCGATCAGCAGCGTCGCCATGCCCTGGACCACGGCGGCGTTCAGCCGGGCCGGGCCAAGGCATTCGCCCCAGCCGGTCAGCCCGGCGTCGGTGGTTACTTCGACCAGCAGATGGGTGCGCCGGTCGAAGCCCGACGAGGCGCTTTCGAAACGCTGGTCCAACTTGTGGTCGAGCAGGTGGGTGGTGATTGCGGTGATCTTCATGGCCGTATCCCGCTGAACTGATAAGTGAGCGCCAATGCCACAACGATCAGCATCGAAGCGCTCATGCCGATGTTGATGGTCCGGTGGGCGCGATGGCCGAGGTCGAGCCGGCGCAAGGTGATGCCCAGCCAAAGCCACAGGAAGTGGATGGGAATCCAGATCGCGTTGACGATCAGGAACTTGAGGAGGGTTTCCGCCAACAGGCTGTTCCCGCCAAAGGCAAAGCCGGAGAACAGCGTTGTGTTAACGGCATAGGCCTTGGGGTTGATCATTTGCAGCGCGATCCCGTCCAGAATGCCGGGCGGGCGGGCGGCCTCAATAAAGGCGATCCGGCTTCCCGCTGTGGCGATCCGCAGCGCGAGGTACAAGAGATACGCAGTCGAGGCAACGAACAGCAGGGTGCGGATGCGTGGATCGGCCAGCAGGACGGCGGCGAGGCCCGAGACCACCGCCAGCGCCACCATGTTGGTGCCGATGAAAAGACCCAGCACATAGCGCGTGCCGGGCCGCGCGCCGAAGGCCGAACCGACACCGGCGGTAGAGAGCACGCCGGGTCCAGGTGTGATGATCAGGAAAAAGACGGCGGCGGCGAAGATCAGCATTCGGCCATCCCCTGTGCCTGAATGGCCAGATCGCAGACGGCAAACACGCGTTCCTGTGGCAGGGCGATTTCCGTCCGGTGACGGATGTCATGCGCGAGTGCAGCGAAGAAAGGCAGGCCGGCGCCGGACGCCTGCTGCTTCTCGCAGACCTCGCCGTTGACAAGGATCAGGTGGTCGGTTCCGGGCGTGCCGCCAGGATCGACATACTTGCGCAACTCGATCGTGCCTGTGGTTCCGGTTACAAAAAGGCGCCCGTCACCCCAATTGGGCAGCGCGTCGGGTGTGTACCAGTCGACCCGGATATAGCCGCGTGCGCGCCCGGCCTGGAGAACGATTTCGCCAAAGTCTTGAAAGCCCGGCTCGCGAATGCAGGCCGCATGAGCCAAGACAACTTCGGCCATGTCCTGCCCTGTCAGCGCCAGAAACTGCTCGATCTGGTGCGAGCCGATGTCGGCCAGAATGCCGCCGTTGCGGTCACGGTCCCAGAACCAGTCGGGCCGGGTGGCAGCGTTGAGGCGATGCGGGCCCAGGCCGACGGTACCGATCACCTCACCAATCGCGCCCGCGTCGATTAACTCTAGCGCGCGGGTCATCGCGGGCACTTCGAACCGTTCCGAGAAATCCACCGCCCAGATGCGCCCGGTTTCCGTGGCCGTCCGGCGTAGTTCGGCCACGTCGAGCGCATGCAATGCGCCCGGCTTGTCACTGAGGACATCTTTTCCCGCCCGCAACGCCCGAATGGAAATGCCCGCGCGGTCGGAGGGCACGGCGGCGGTCAGGATCAGGTCGATTTCGGGGTCGTCGATTAGATCTTCGGCTCGGTCCCGTCGCGGCGCGTCGGGAAAACGCGCCAAGAACCCATCCAGAGTGTTCGGCGTGCCGTCGGTCTGCCAACCCGACAGCACGCAACCCGCCGCCTGCATGTGTTCTGTCATCGTATAGATATGGCGGTGGTCGATGCCCACGACGCCCATCCGGATCGGTTCAGCCATCAGCCACATCCTGCCGTTGCCCGGTTCTTGCCGAGCGTTCGATTGCCGCGATCAGCGCCTGAACCGGCAGGGCCGAGCGCCCGGTGATTGCGGGTTGCCTGCCATTGCGCAGTGCCTCGGCGAAATCGGCGATCACCGCTCGGTGCCAGTCGTGCGAGAAGGCCATCGGATCGGCGCCGCCGCCGGTACCCGACAACGTGCCGATCTCTTCCGGCGGGTGCCCGTGCCGGTGGAGCATCAGCCGGTTCGCGGCCAGATGCGCCGATCCAGCGGTACAGTTGATAACTATCTCCTCAGCGCCGCCAGGGTAGTGCGTGACCGAGGCCATGACCGAGCCCACCGCGCCCGAGCGGAAGCGCAAGGCGGCGGCGGCGAAGTCCTCGGCTTCCATTTGATGCAGGGGCGAAGTGGCGGTAATGGCTTGCACATCCGCCACTGGGCCGCAGAATTGCAGCATCAGATCGAGGCTGTGAATTGCCTGCGTGATCAGCACACCGCCGCCATCGCGGGAACGGGTGCCGCGCCCGGGCGTGTCATAATAGCTCTGGTCACGCCACCAGGGCACACGCAGTTCGACGGTGGCGATCTCGCCCAGCTCACCTTGCGCAAGGCGGTTTTGCAGCGCTAGCGCAGCGGGGCGCATTCGGTGTTGCAGCAGAACCCCCAGGGGCAGGCCCGCCGTCTCGCAGGTTTCGATAAGCGCGCGGGCCTCGTCGACTGTCCGGGCCAGCGGTTTCTCGGTCAGGACAGGCAGGCCACGACGCGCAAAGGTCGGGATGTATGGCGCGCGCGCATCCGGCGGAGTGGCCAGGATTGCGAAATCAAGTGTCCTATCCGCGACGATCTCGTCCAGAGAGGTCATAACCCGTGGTCCGCCGTGCCGGTTGGCAAAGGCGTGTGCCCGCTCGGGATTGCGGGCATATACTGCGGCAAGGACTACCTCTCCATCGGTGGCCGCAATCGCATTGGCGTGCAAGTCGGTAACCATTCCCAGACCTATCAGCACCGTATGCATCGGTTTTCCGGTCATGCATATTCTCGCGGCAATATGGCGCCCCGGTGACCAATCACCCGTAGAGCCAATTCGTGCCCCGTCCGCATTGCCGTGTTCTGATCGCGCCCATCCAGCCTGGCGGCTAGATAACCTGCGTTGAAACTGTCACCCGCGGCCGTGCTGTCGACGACGTCGGTCGCAGGGTCGACCGCAAGCGGCGGTTCGCCATTCAGTGGCAGGGGGCCGCGGGCGCCGCGCTTCAGGACGCCCTCGCCAAGACCGTATGCGCGCAGGCGCGCAAGCACTGCCGCCTCGTCCGCATCGGCAAACAGCGCCATCTCGTCATCGAGGCTGGGCAGGCCGATATCAGCAAGCCGCCAGGCGTCGGTCACGGTTTCCTGTGCGGTGCCCTGATCCGACCAAAGGGCCGGACGATAATTGCTGTCAAAGGCCACTCGGCCACCGGCATCGCGGTAATGTCTGAGCCATCCCATCAAGCGCGCCCGCCCCGCCGGGGGAAGAATGGCCAGCGATATCGCTGACAAGTATACAAGATCGAACCCCAAAAGATCCGTTTCCTCTAGTCCCGGGGACTCCATCAACCGCCGCGCGGCCGAGTTGTCACGCCAATAGGTGAAGCTGCGCTCGCCCTTTTCGTCGGTGCTGATGGCATAAAGGCCCGGCACGCGTGTATCGCTGCGCCGGATCAGGGTGGTATCTAGCCCTTCGGCGCGCATCATCGCGATCATCCGTTCCGACAGCACGTCGCGCCCCAGCTTGGTGCAATAGGCCACGTTAAGGGCGGGTGCGGCGCGCTTGAGGTAGATTGCGGTGTTCAGTGTGTCACCGGCAAATCCCAGACCGGCTGTATCTGGCCGGTCGGGCGACAGCGAGATCTCGACCATCGCCTCGCCAATACACAGAACGGATGTCATGTCGCGCCTCCCGGTCGGTTCTCTCGCCACCAGATGATCAGCCCCGACACCACGATAATGCCAGCGCCCACCAGAGTCATCCCATCGGGCAGGGCGCCGAATAGCAACCAGCCCGCGCCTGCCATGTAGACGAGGTAACTGTAGGAAAACGGCATCAAGAGACTCACGTCGGCATAGCGGTGGGCACGGGCAAAAATCTCGTGTCCGGTCCAGGCGAAGGCGCCAATGGCCAGATAGAGCGCCCAGGTGAGCGTGCCCGAAATCGGCTGCCAGGACCAAATCGCCAGGGGAAGCAGCACCAGTGTCCCCATCGCACCGGCCCAGATCTGCATGACCTGGGTCGCCACCTCGCCCGAAAGTTTGCGAGTGATGATGGAAAACAGCGCCAAGGCGGTGGCGTTATAGACAATCAGCGCCGAGGCCCAGTGAAACCCGGCTCCGAACGGGCGTACCACGCACAGCACGCCGACAAAGCCCAGACCGATGGCGAACCAGCGCCATGGCCCGATCTTCTCGCCCAAGAGTGGCACTGCCAGCGCAGATACGATGATCGGGGACGAAAACATTATGGCGGCGGTCATGGTCAGGGACAGGTAGCGCAGTGCAACGAAGTTGCTGATCGTCGACGTAACAAGAAGAACCGCACGCAACAGCAGGAGACGGATTTGGCGCGGGGTCAGCCGGGTGCCGCGAAATGCGCGGTGGCGCATCGAGATGACCGACAGGATCAGCGCCACACCGTAGCGGGCAAAGGCCAGCTGGAACGCGCCCAGCCCACCCAGGACCAGCCATTTGACCGAACTGTCGGTGCAGGCGAACATGAACCAAGCGGCCAGCATCATCACCATGCCCAGCCCCGCGCGGTCCTGCCGTCCTGCCAGTGCTTCCATGATCTAGCCGCCGAACCGGGCGGCGTAGAACTCGACCATCTGCGGGACCAGATCGTCGCCGCGTCCTTCGTCGATCGCCTCGGCCAGAGCGCGGCGGGCGCAGGCCGACATCAGGCTCTCGGCGCCCATATCCTGTGCCATCTGCGCATAATAGCCGACGTCCTTCGATGCATTGCGGATGGAAAAGGCCAGTTTCTGCGCGTCGCCGTCGATGGCATAGGCCTTGACGAAATCCATCATCCCCGAATGCAGGGGGCCCGCGCTCATCACGTCGTAGAGCGCTTGCCGGGGCACCCCCGCCTTGTCGGCCATGGCGAAGGCCTCGCTCATCGCGTTGGCGGTAGTCATGGCAAAAAAGTTGTTAATCAGCTTGATCGTATGGCCGGTGCCGAGCGGCCCGAGGTGGAAGACATTTTCGCCCAGGTCGTCCAGCACCGGGCGGACCTTGTCAAAGGCGGTCCTGTCGCCCGCGCCCATGATATTGAGCTTGCCCTCGCGCCCGTGGCTGGGGGTACGGCCCAGCGGTGCGTCGAGCATCGTACAACCTTCGGCGGCGACCATTTCGCCCAGTGTCCGGGTGGAACCGGGCAGGGAGGTTCCGAAGTCGATTACCACCGTGCCGGGTCTCAATCCCGCGATGATGCCATCGGTCCCTTGCATCCGCGCTTCGACCTGTTGGGATGTGCCCATGCAGAGCATCACGATATCGCTTGCGCGGGCCAGTTGGGCAGGAGAGGCGGCTTCAACCGCACCGCGCGCGGTGGCCTCTTCGATACCGCTGCGGTCGCGGTTGCCAAGCACTGAGACGGCATAGCCGCAGTCCTGAAGCCGTGCCACCATGGCACGCCCCATCAGCCCCAGCCCGATGAATCCGATTGTCGGTTTTGCCATCTTATCCCTCCGTTATCCTGTCAAAGGCGCGGGCGGTCAGCCCGGACTGTATCTCGTAGATGCTGCCCGCCACTGGCGGAGGTGGCAGCGGAATTCGGACCGGCACAGGTGCCAGTCTTGGCGTGATCGTGGGCTGACCGCACAGCATCCGGCTGTTGTAGTCATCGAGACTGTCGAAACGGGTCATTGACCCCATGACGGGAAAGGCGTCGGCGGCCATGATCTCGTAGAACAGCATGCGCCGGTCCCGGGTCGAACGGTTGAGCGCGGAGCCATGCACTGCCCGTGCGTGGTGGATAGAGATCGAGCCCGCCGGTCCCGTCAGTGTCACCGCGTCACGCGCGTCGAGACCGCAGGCTGCAAGGTCCATCGCGCCGACAAAGTGGCCACCGGCATGATGGTCGTGGATCGGGCCTTGGTGGCTGCCGGGAAAGACCATGAGCGGGCCGTTGTCCGCGGCCATGTCGTCGATCAGAACACCCACGGCCAGCACGTCGTCATTGGTATGCGGGTAAAAGGCCCAGTCCTGATGCCATTCGACCGCCGCGCCAAAACCTGCCGACTTCATATTGAGCTTGGTGGTATGCAGGCGCAGGTCGGGTCCGATCAGGTCGCGCACTGGGGCAAGAATCGTATCGGAATAGAGCAGATCCCGCATCACCGGGCTGATTTTGTGGGGCAGCTTGATGCGGCGCAGGCGCGGTGCGTCGGGGCGGTGGCTGTCCTCCAGATCAAGCCGGTCGTTCGAGGATGTCATACCGCGCGCCTCGTCCGTGAACCGGGCAATCTCGGCGCGGATCGCGGCGATGACCGGCGGCGGCACCTGGTTTTCCAACACGATATAGCCGGTGTCGCGATAGTGGGCGATCTGTGCAGGCGACAGGACTTCGGGCATCAGGCGATCTCCTTGGGTCGGAGCGGATCCAGCAATGCTGCCAGCGCGGGGTCGGTGGCATGGCCTGACAGCGCGGCGAAACTGCCGATAGCCATGAAGCGGAAAAGGTCGAAGCCGGTCAGGCAGATGAGGCCGGAAGTTGCAGCGTTTTGCAAAAACGGTGTTTCGACGGGTGTGTAAACTGCGTCAAAGGCCCATTCCTGCTTGCCGATCCAGCTCGGTGCAAAGGCGCTGCGCGTGTCCGTCCCCATTCCGAGAGCCGTGGCGTTGACCAATCCATGTGCCCCGCGCGCAGTGTGCTCTGCCGCATTCATGGCGACCGCGCGTGCAGGAGGGTCGAGCAACTTGGCCAGCGCCGCTGCACGGCCCGGTACCGGGTCCCAGAGCGCGATGTCCTCGGCTCCCAGCGCGATCAGGGCACCGCCAAGCGCTCCGGCAACGCCGCCCGCGCCCGCCATGGCGACACGACCTGGGCTGCGGGTGCCGAACCTGTTGCGCCAGGCGCCGAGGAAACCGGTAAAATCGGTGTTGTGGCCGGAAAAGTCCGGACTGAAGGTCAGGAGGTTGCAGGCCCCCAGCCGCGCAACCTCGGATCGCATCGCTTCACCAGCCCAAAGGGCCGCCTCGGGTTTGAACGGATGGGTGACGGAAACGCCGCTCCAGCCAGTGTCGCGACAGCGTGAAAGGGCTGTAGGTAGATCGAAATCCGGCAAACCTTCGGTGTCGATCAGGGTGTAATCGACTGTCAGACCATATTCCTGCCCCAGAAGGGCGAGCGCCGCACCAAACCGCGAGCGGGACAGACCCGCCCCGATCAGGCCGCAGCGCAGGGCGGTCATTGTCGGACCCCGGCGGGCAGGGTGGCATCCTCGACCCTGAGGGTGACGTCAAGCGCGCGCAGCCCGTCCTCAGCACTGACCCGGGGTTCGGCGCGGCCTGCGATCACCTCGGCAAAATGCTCCAGTTGCCGGATCAATGGCACACCCTCGGCGACGTCGAGCACTTGGGGTTCAGGTCTGTCATGCCAGCTTTGCGCTCCGCTCCATGTGGTCAGCGAAGGAAACTCGATCGCGCCGCGCGTGCAGGCGATGCGCAGGCTGTCCTGCGCGGTGTAGGGGATGGCAGGGCTCTCGCCGGTTCCGGCCTCGAACCCCCATGGCGTCGGCGTGGTGTCGGCAAAAGCGATGGTGACGATCACACCCGAGGCAAAGCGCAGCACCGCGCCGCCGTGCTCGGTGCGCGCAGCACCCCGGACGGGGTTGCCGCCAAGACCCACGACGTCCTTGACCGGGCCGAAAAGCCAGCACAAAGTGTCGACATCGTGGATCAGGTTCTGCTTGACGGGGGCACCGTTCATGCCCGCGCGCCAGCCAATGTCGAAGTAATCGTCGGGCTTGCGCATATACCACATGAGCGAAGCCCCCACAGGCTGGCCGAGCTGGCCGCTGGCGATTACCTCTTTCAGCTTTTCCACGCGCGGGTGGTGGCGGCGATGATGGCCCACCAGCACCTTGCGGCCGGTTTCGCGGGCGGTGTCGATGATGGATTGCGCGGCTTCGCGCGTCTCGGCCAATGGCTTCTCGACCAGCACATCCCAGCCCCTGCGCATGGCCGCGATGGCAAGTGGCGCATGGGTTTCGGTGGGAGTTGCGATGACCAGCCCACCGGCCTCTGTATCGACCGCGTCGATATCCGCCCAGCCCGGCGCGGTCGCATGCGCGCGGCGGGTTGGGTCGGGGTCGATGATCCCGGCCAGGGTCAGGTCCGGATGGGCCTCGATATGTGCCATGTGCCGGTGGCCGATCAGACCGGTGCCTGCGATAAGTAGACGGGTCACATCACCGCTCCGATTTGCCAGGGGACGAATTCGTAGTCGCCCAGACCCTGCGCCTCTGACTTGGACATCTCGCCCGAGGCCACGCGCAGAAACATCTCGTAGATCTCGCGCCCCTTGCTTTCGACCGTGGCCGCGCCCGACAGGATCAGGCCAGTGTCGACGTCCATATCCTCGGGCATTCGTTCGTAGAGCGAGCTGTTGGTGGCAACCTTGATGGTGGGTGCGGGTTTCGAGCCAAAGGCCGAGCCGCGCCCTGTGGTGAAACAGACAAGGTTGCAGCCGCCCGCGATCTGGCCGGTGACGCTGGCCGGGTCGTAGCCGGGGCTATCCATAAAGGTGAAGCCACGCGCGGTTACGGGCTCGGCATACTTGTAGACACCGGTCAGCGGCGTGGTGCCGCCTTTGGCGGCCGCCCCCAGCGATTTTTCCAGGATCGTGGTCAGCCCGCCCTTCTTGTTGCCGGGGCTGGGATTGTTGTCCATCGAGCCGCGATTGCGGGCGGTGTAATCCTCCCACCAGCGGATCAGACCCACTAGCTTCTCACCTGTTGCGCGATCGGCGGCGCGCCGTGTCAGCAGATGTTCCGCTCCATAGATTTCAGGCGTTTCCGCCAGCACCCCGGTGCCGCCCTGTGCCACCAGCAGGTCACAGGCATAGCCCAGCGCCGGATTGGCGGTGATGCCCGACCAGGCGTCCGATCCACCGCATTGCAGCGCAACCTTCAGTTCGGACGCAGGGCAGGGGGTGCGTTGGGCCATATTGGCGATGGGCAGCATGGCGCGGACCTTCTCTATGCCGGTTTCGATGGTACGGCGCAGGCCGGCCACGTTCTGGATGTTCATGGTCTGAAACAGCGGCCCCTGCTTCAGACCATAGGCCTCGAGCAGCCAGTCGATCTGGTTCATCTCGCAACCGAGGCCCACCATCAGCACACCTGCATGATTGGGGTGGCGCGCATAGCCCCACATAACCCTTTGCAGCGCCTCGAATCCGTCACCGGAGCCTGCCATGCCACAGCCGGTGCCGTGGACGAAGGCCACGACACCATCGACATTTGGATAGGCGGCCAGTTCCTCGGGGCCGAATGCGTCGGCGATGCGCCGGGCGGCGGTGGCCGAGCAGTTCACCGAGGTCACCACGGCGATATAGTTACGGGTGCCGGCCGAGCCGTTCTCGCGCCGGTATCCCATGAAAGTGTCGGGTTCGTCCGCCGGAGATACGGGGCGCAAGTCGGTGCCATATTCATACGCCACATCCGTGTTGCGGAACTCCACGTTGTGGGTGTGAACATGATCGCCTGGCGCGATATCGGTCGCGGCATAACCGATCAGCTGCGCGTATTTGCGCACCTCGGCGCCCTTCGGCATCGGGGACATGGCGACCTTGTGGCCCGTAGGGATCTGCGTGAGAACAGTGATCCCTTCGATCTGGGTACCGGCCTCCAGCGGGCGGGTGGCGGTAACGACCGTGTCAGAGGGATCAAGGCGGACATAGGGCTTCATTTGGAACTGCTCTTTCAGGCGCAGAGCGGGCTGTCGCCCTGCCAGCGGTGGATTTGGATATGTGGTTCGGTGGCCAGCCGCGCGCGCGCGTCCACCCACATTTGCCGCCAGCGCCGCCAATCGCGCAGTTCGGTGTGGGGTTCACTACGGCTGCGGGCGACGAATGCGGGGAAATGGCTGCGCCCCGTGGGCTGGCCGCTGCGAGCGTAGCGCAGGTCAAAGCTCCAACGGATGCCGTCGGTGAGATTGGGCAGCGAGGCATGCGGGATCAGCGGGTCGAGCACCACGATGCCGTCCGCCCGCACCGGAACGGGCAGCGCTTGTTCAGGGTCGATCAACCCCGGCGCGATGGTGGTCTGGCGCATCGGGCAATGGGTGAGCATCCGATCAGCGGCGCGCGGCAGCACCTGAAGACAGCCGTTTTCGGGCGTCGCATCCGTGACCGCGATCCAGACCGTGACCATGTCGGTCTGGTCCGCCTCGACATGGGCCACGGCGCGGTCCTGGTGCCAGTCCGTGCCGCCCACATGGGCGCGTAACTCGTCGCGGGCCAGGTCACGGGCGGGCGGCTTGATGCGCACGTGCTGGATCGGGCAGGAGGTGATCTCGGGTCCGATCAGCGCCTCGACCAGGTCCAGCAGGCGCGGCGCGGTGACCATGTCGAACACCGCCGGGCCAAAATGCATGGGCGTATCTGTGCGGATCCGGTCGCCGGGCAACGAGATGTCCATTGGCTGGAACCAGTCGAGCCCCAGCGCATAGGTCGCCTTGATCTGCTCGGCAAAGTCCAACCCACCGAACTGTTGTGTCAGCTGCCATTCCTCCAACAACGTGTCCATGATCGCCTGATATTCGGCGCGCACCGGGTCCAGCACCCCTGGCCCCAACACGTTCTCCACGATCAGGTACCCGTTGCGGCGGAACTTGGCGATTTCACCGGCGCTCAACATCCCGCAACCCCCTAGAGCAGAAGCTCGACGATCGGCGGCCAGATGAGCAGCACGCTCAGCGCCAGGATCTGAATGCCGATGAAGGGCAGGAACCCCTTGAAGATGTCGGTCAGCGAGATATGCGGCGGAGCCACCGATTTCAGGTAAAACGCGGCTGGGCCAAAGGGCGGTGACAGGAAACTGACCTGCATGTTCATACAGAACAGCACTCCGAACCAGATCGACACGTTACGCGGATTGAGTTCGCCGATCAGGCCGATCTCCTCGACCGGCAGGCGTTGTACAATGGGCAGGAATACCGGGATGATCAGCAGCACGATACCGACCCAGTCCATGAAGGCGCCCATGAAGAGCAGGATCAGCATCATGACAAGCAGGATCAGCATGCTGGGCATCTCGGAGCCCACGATCATGTCGGCCACAAAGCGGGGGCCGCCGGCGATTGTGTAAGCGCCAGCCAATGCCGCCGCCCCAATGGTGACCCAGATGATGGTGCCCGTCGACTTCAACGTGCGCATCAGGCTTTCCCAGACCAGGTCGAACGAGGCTTCTCCCCGGAAGATCGCCAGCACCAGTACCGCCAGCGCGCCCATACCGGCAGCCTCGGTGATGCCGGTAATGCCGCCATAGATCGAGCCGAGCACCACGCCGATCACCACGATGGGGGGTACCAGGCCTTTGCCCATCGCCCAGCCGGTCGCGGTGCGGGAGCGACCGAAGACGAGAAAGATCAGCACCAGCATCAGCACAGCGGTACCGCCGAACCAGGGCAGGTAGTCGGCGGTGCCATAGGTGATCGGATCGCCCGTCTGGACGGCGTTCTGGCCAGAGAGTTCAAAGAACAGCGCCCGCAGGAACAATGCGGTCGAAAAGCCGGCGATCAGTACCGACAGGAACGCGCCGAACAGCATGGATTTCTCCAGTCCCTGCGGTTCGCCCGGGACGGGGTCGGGCAGGGGCGCATGGTCGGGGTTCAGTTGAGTGCGGATGATGATGTAGAGGATGATGAGCGAGGCCAGCATGAAACCGGGGATAAAGGCCGCAGTGAACAGCGCCTTGATCGAGGTTTCGGTAATCAGCCCGTAGATGATCAGCACGATCGAGGGCGGGATCATGGTGCCCAGCGAACCCGAGGCGCAGATCGTGCCGATGGCAAGGTTTTGGTTATAGCCGAGCCGCAGCATCTGCGGCAGCGCGATCAGGCCCAACAGCACCACCTCACCGCCGATGATACCGGACATCGCGGCCATGATCACGGCCATGATCGAGGTGACGATGGCGATGCCGCCGCGGGTGCGGTTCAGCCAGACGTTCAGGCTGTCATACATCGATTTGGCGATGCCCGACCGTTCCAGCAGTGCCGCCATGAAGATGAAGAGCGGGATGGATATGAGCACGTAATCCGTTAACAGCCCGTATATTTTCTGGGCCAGAATATTGAGTGGACCAGAGCCGGGGCGGCCAGTGAGAATGCCGTCGCCAAAGGTCCAGGGTGCCCAGAGAAGCTCCGGCTCGAACTTCATCACCAGTACCAGCACCGCAAGGATGGCCGAGGCCATGCCAAGTGGCATGCCGATGGCAAGCAACACGATCAGGCCCATCATGAGGACCAGCGAAATGGTTCCGATATCCATTAGTTGTTCCCCACCTGGCGTTTTAGGGCCTCAAGCTCTTCGGCGTCGATATCGTCGGCGGCAGTGTGAATGACCGCTTCGGTATTCCAGTCGCTGACGAGGTTGATGATGGCCTGCACTGCTACCAGGACGACCACCACCAGCACCATCGGCTTGATCGTGGCGGGTATCGGTGGATCGAACGCTGTGCCGAAGGTTTCCCAACGGTAGAGTTTGTCCAGCGCCTCGCCATAGCCCCCGTAGACAAGGAAAAAGGCAAAGGTCACGATCAGCACGGTCGATACCGTGTCACAGACCCGTTGCAAGGATCGGGGCAACATGTCGTAAAGCAGGAATATGCGGATATGGCTGCGCTGCTGCATCGCATAAAGACCGGCGCAGAGGAACACGAATCCCGCAAGCCAGAGCGACAGCTCGTTGGCCCAGAGGGTGGCCGCGTTCAGCACATACCGAACGAAGACCTCGTAAAGCATGACGCAACAGAGCACCACGATCAGCATCATGGTGACGCGGCCAATAAAGACCGACAGCCGGTCGAGCGGGCCCCAAGCCTCGAACTCCATCGGCGCGCGCCGCACGGTGAGAACGCCAGCGACAAGCGTCACCGGCAGTAATAGCAGGGCCAGCCAGTCGAAAATGTCGGCGAACCCGTCGAACAGGCCGGGCATGTTGGGCGTGACATCGTTGCGTTTGAAAAGGGCGCTCAGCTTGTCGAACTGCGATGGGTCCTGCGGTGGCAGGAAGTCCAGAATGAAGGCGGGCAGATGCCAGGCCAGCCAGCCCGCGCAGACGATGAACGCCAAGGGTACCAGCCATTCCACGAGACTGCCGGATCGTTGCTGCATCCGAACCTCCGCGATTGAGATTTTCTGGGATGACCGGCGGGACCCGGTACGCGGCGGGCAGGGGCGGGGTCAAAAGACCCCGCCCGCAAGCGTTATTGCTGCACCAGACCCAATTGGGTCAGATAGGCAAGGTGGCTGTCTACCAGTGCCTTGGCTTCCGGCGTGTCGGCGAATTCCGGCCAGGTGGCCTGTGCCGCGTTGCGGAACTTTTGCAGCTCGTCCGGTGCCCATTCGCTCAGCGTCACGCCATCGGCGCGCAGTTTCGCGGCCGCTTCGGCGTTGGCCTTTTCAAAGGTCAGCGCGGTGCGCAGCGCCAGGGCCTCCATCGCGACCTTCATGATCTTCTGGTGATGCGCGGGCATAGCGTCGAAGACTGTCTTGTTGCAGGCCAGATGGTCGGACGGCATCGAGTGGAAGCCCGGGAAGTTGGCGTATTTCACGATGTCGTAAAGACCAAGACCGACGTTGTTGGCCAGGCCCGACGCATCGGCGCCATCGATGATCCCGGTCTCAAGCGCGGTGAAGATCTCGGTAAAGTCCATCACGATCGGCTTGGCGCCCAGTTTCTCGAATATCTTGGTCTCCATGCCCGGGGGCGAGCGGAATTTCCAGTCCTTGAAGTCGTCGACCTTGGTGATGGGTTTCGACGAGGCAAAGCTCTCCTGTCCGTAAACCCACCAGCCGATCAGCTCCATTCCGTACTTGTTGTAGAGCGGTGCCGCTGCTTCGAGACCGCCGCCGAAATACAGCCAGCTGAGCTGCTGATAGGGGGTCGAATAGCCGCCCATGATGTCGCCGACGAACTGGAAAGCCGAGTTCTTGCCAGTCTGATAACCGCCGCCGGTCATGTCGCAGTCGAGAATGCCGGTGGCTGCCGCGTCGAATGTCTCGACCGATTTCACCACCGAAGACGAGTAGAACATCTCGACTTCGATCTCACCGTTGGACATGGCCTGGATGTCTTCGACATAGCGGGCCGCCAGTTTGCCCGACACCGTTTCCGGCGCATAGTGGGTCTGGATGCGCAGCTTGGTCGTATCGGCCGATGCAGCACCCGCGAACAGCGCCAAGGTACTGGCGGCCACGGCCGCCATGCGAATGAGTTTCATGTTTCTCCTCCCGTTGCACGAATAGACCCCACCGGGCGCGTTTTTTGTCTTCGCCGAGGGGTGTCGCACCGCAAAGCCTAGCAATCGTGCGCCCTCATGCCAACAGTAATTTCGGAAATCTAAAAAATTTTGAAAATCCTTGAAACTTCCAATAATGCGGCGCATCATGATTTGAGGTTGCAAACGGGCCGGGACAGGGCGCGCAGATGCAGTTAGATACAGCCGAACGACACACAAACGGATCCGGGGCATCCGGCATGAATCAGAAAATGAAGATAGAAACGGCTGATATTTACGATGATCTGCATCGCAAGCTGATGACGGCGGTCATCAAGCCGGGCGAGCGCCTCAAACCCGCGGACCTTCAGGGATTATATGGAGTTTCCGCCAATACGGTGCGTGATGTTCTCATGCGGCTGTTGCCCACTGGATTGGTCGAGTTCGAGGAGCAGCGCGGATTTCGGGCCTCGCCATCCTCGTCCGAGCGGCGCAGTGACGTGACACGGTTCCGAATCCTGCTGGAGCATGAGGGCGCCGAGTTGTCCATTCGTCTGGGCGGGCTGGAGTGGGAAGCGTCGCTGTCTGCGGCCCATCACAAGCTGAGCCATATCGAAAGTCAGATTGCCCATGTCACGGACGTGTCGCCCTATATGGATGTCTGGTCAGATGCCGAGATCGGGTTTCACACGACGCTTATCGCAGCCTGTGGGTCTCCCATCCTGATGGAGACCTATGCTCGGATCTATACGCTGTTCCGGCAGCAGGTCGTCGGCGCCGAGCGGGATTTTGGAGCCAACTACTTCGAGGCCATCATCCGAGAGCACAAGGCCATCGTTGACGCGGCGCTGGCCCGGGACGTCAATCGCTGCAAGGCCGCCATCGTCGATCACTTGGCCAGATCGCTCTAGCCCCGATGCAGATCGTCCTCCAGATAGATGCGGATGATCTCGGCAAAGTCGCTTTCAGCGGCAAATCCCAGTTTCCGGGCGCGTGCGGCGTCAAAGTCGCGTGGCCAGCCCTGGACGATGCGCTGCACTGTTTCGTCCGGTTCCGATCGGATCAGAGACACAACATTGTTTCCAGCGATGGCGCGAAGAGCTTCGATCTGCTCGGCTACGGTGCAGGAGACACCCGGCATGCTGAGCGCGCGGCGGTCTTGCAACCGGCCCAGATCCATGGTGGAGGCATGGCGCAGGAAGCCTACGGCCGACCGTGGCGATGCGTGCCAGTGGCGCACTGTGTCGGGCACGGGCAGGATCGCTTCCAGCCCATTCAACGGTTCGCGGATGATGCCCGAGAAAAAGGACGAGGCGGCCTTGTTCGCCTTGCCGGGGCGCACGCAAATGGTCGGCAACCTGATCGAGATCCCATCGACGTACCCCTTGCGCGAGAAATCGGTCAGCATCAGCTCGTTGCAGGCCTTCTGCGCGCCATAGGACGTCAGTGGCGCACTAAGGAACTCGTCGCCGATCTTGTCGGGGTAGGGGCCGCCAAATACCGCGATGGACGAGGTAAAGACGAAGCGGGGGCGATAGCTGCCGCCCGAGGCAAGGTGTTCGGCGCGCAGAGCTTCGAGCAGGGTCCAGAAGCTTTGCATATTGGTGAGCCAGCCCAGCTCGAAGTCCGCCTCGGCCTCGCCCGAAACGATGGAGGCGAGGTGAAAGATCACCTCTGGCCGCGCGGCGGCCAGGCGGCGCATGGCCAGCGGGTCGGTGACGGACCCGCGAATCTGCTGCCCCGGCGCACCGGTTTCGGGGAAACCGATATCGAACAGGGTGACGGGCGCGCCTTCATGCCCGGTCAGGCCGTGATCGGCAAGAGAATGGGCCAGTTTCTGCCCGACCATTCCCCCGCCACCAAGGATCAGAATACTCATCTGCCGGTCTCCAACTGGTTGAGGTCACAAAGCTCCATGAACAGAGCGGAGTGGTCAAGTTCTCCACCGACCATCTTGTCGGCCAGCCGGACAAAGCGCCGCCGGGTTTCCTGGGTCGCGGGCAGGGTCAGACCCAGGCTTGCGGCCTCGCCCAGTACATTGTCGAGATCCTTGATCTGGAGCCGGGTAAGCCCGCCCGGCGCGAAGTCACGCGCGCTCATGCGGGCACCGTGTTGTTGCAGGATCGTGCTGTCGGCAAATCCGCCTTTCAGCGCATCGCGCACCGCCGCCGGATCGGCGCCGCCGCGTTCCAAGAGCAGCATCGCCTCGGCCACGGCGGAAATTGTGATGGCGACCACCGCCTGGTTGGCAAGCTTGGCCAATTGGCCAGATCCGCCGGGGCCGACCAGCACCGGGCGGCCCATCGCCTCCAGCACCGGGCGGGCGCAGTCGAAGGTCTCCGCCGCGCCGCCCGCCATGATGGCCAGCGTGCCTGCCTCGGCCCCGAGTGTTCCGCCCGAGACGGGCGCGTCCAGATGTGCGACGCCCAGCGTTGCAAGGTCACGCGCATGGGCGCGGGATTCCTCTGGCTTGGCCGAGGACATGTCGACCCAGGTCGAGCCGGGGGACAGCGCCTGGCGTAGGGCGGGGTCCGACAGGATCGCCTCGGTCGCGGGTCCATCGGCAAGCATCGAGATCACCATCTCGGCCCCGACCACAGCCCGATCGGGCGAAGCGGCGACGGTTGCACCGTCTGCCGCCAGTGCCTCGGCCTTGGCGGCGGTGCGGTTCCACACGGTGACGATATGGCCCGCCTTGAGCAGGTTGCGCACCATATGCGCGCCCATCAGACCGGTGCCCAGGAACCCTATCTGCATCTCTCATTCTCCCCTACAGCGACGCGGTGATGCCGCCATCGACAAACAGTGTGTGGCCGTTGACGAAGCTGGCGGCGTCCGAGGACAGGAAGACCGCCGCGCCGACCAGTTCCTCGACATTGCCCCAGCGGCCCGCAGGGGTGCGTTTGGCCAGCCATTCGGAAAAGGCCGGATCATCGACCAGCGCCTGATTGAGCGGGGTCTTGAAATATCCGGGCGCGATGGCGTTGACCTGAAGGCCGTGTTTCGCCCAGTCGGTCGCCATGCCGCGCGTCAGGTTGCGGATTGCACCCTTGGTGGCGGTATAGGGAGCAATACCGGGGCGGGCGAGTTCGCTTTGCACCGATGCGATGTTGACGATACGCCCACGCCCCCGTGCGATCATGGGACGGGCAACCGCCTGGCCGACCAGAAAGGCGCTTTTGACATTGGTGGAGAACAGGGCATCCCATCGCTCTTCGGGAAAATCCTCGAGCGGCGCGCGGTGCTGCATCCCGGCGTTGTTGATCAGGATGTCGAGCGGGGCCTGTGTTTCGATCTGCGCGATGGCGGTGGTCACAGAGTCGTTATCGGTGACGTCAAAGGCGGCGGTCGCCACCTCATTCCCTTCGGCGCGCAGGGTTTCGGCGGCCTCGTGCAGCCGCGCCGCATTGCGCGCGTTCAGCACGACCGAGGCGCCATGCTGCGCCAGCCCGCGCGCCAATGCCAGGCCGATGCCCATGCTGGAGCCCGTGATCAAGGCCCGGCGACCCGTGAGGTCGAACAATCCGCTCATTCCGTTTCCTCCCCTGCTCGGGGTCACTCTAGGAGCGTGTTTGCGGAAACACTAGTCCGCCCGTCGCCGACCGGACGGGCAAGGGAGTATCTGCAATGAGAGCCGTCGTCTTGCATGCCCCGCGCGACCTGCGGGTGGAAACCCGCACCGCGCCGGACCCAACCGAGGGGATGGTTCAGGTGCGTATCGAGGCCGGCGGCATCTGCGGGTCGGACCTGCATTACTACCAGCACGGCGGGTTCGGCACTGTGCGGATGATCGAGCCGATGATCCTGGGCCACGAGGTAGCGGGCCGGGTCCTGTCGACCCCAGGCGACAGCGGCTTGGAGGAGGGCGATCTGGTCGCGGTCTCGCCCAGCCGCAATTGCGGCATCTGTCAGTATTGCCGCGCGGGGCTGGAGATGCATTGCGAAAATATGCGGTTCTATGGCTCGGCGATGCCGGTACCGCATATCCAGGGCGCGTTCCGAGACGTGATCCTAGCGCGGCCCGACCAGTGCCACAAGCTGCCCAAGCATCTGCCCGGGACCCACGCCGCCTGCGCCGAACCGTTGGCAGTGGTCTTGCATGCGCTGGAGCGCGCCGGTCCGCTGGAGGGGCGGCGCGTGCTGGTCACCGGCTGCGGCCCGATTGGCGCGCTGGTGCTGCTGGCGGCGAAGGCGGCGGGAGCGGCCGAGGTGGTGGTCACCGATGTGATGGCGGTGGCGCTGGAGCGGGCCCGCACGATGGGCGCGGATCGGGCGCTGGATGCCATGCGAACCGGCTGGAACGCCGAGTTTACCAAGGGCAAGGGTTGTTTTGACGTGATGTTCGAGGCGACCGGCGTTGCCAGCGCCTTCAACGACGGATTGGCCTGCCTACGCCCGCGCGGGGTGATGGTGATGCTGGGTCTCGGCGGCGAGATCGGTTTCAACCGGAACCTGGCCATCGCCCGCGAAATCGACCTGCGCGGCTCGTTCCGGTTCCATCATGCCTTTGGCGACGCGGTCGCGGCCATCGCCAGTGGCCGGATCGACGTGACACCGATCCTCAGCGGCAGCTTTCCATTGTCCAAGGCGCGTGAAGCCTTTGACCTGGCGGGCGACCGCACCCAATCAATGAAAGTGCATCTGGATTTTTCGACATGACACAACGACTAGCTGGTAAAATGGCGCTGGTGACGGCCGCCGGACAGGGGATCGGACGGGCTACGGCGCTGGCTATGGCCGCCGAAGGCGCCAAGGTGTTGGCCACCGATATCAACGCCGAGATGCTTGCCGCGCTGAAATCGGACGCGACGGGAGATCTGGAGGTCACAGGCCTTGACGTGCGCGACAACGCGCGGGTGGCAGAGGTTGTCAGAGGAGCGAACCCCGACATCCTGTTCAACGGCGCGGGCTTCGTGCATCACGGCACCATCCTGGATGCCACGGACGAGGAATGGGATTTCGCCTTTGACCTCAACGTGCGGTCGA
Organism: Ruegeria marisflavi; assembly: GCF_025673445.1. Classification (NCBI taxonomy): domain Bacteria; kingdom Pseudomonadati; phylum Pseudomonadota; class Alphaproteobacteria; order Rhodobacterales; family Roseobacteraceae; genus Ruegeria; species Ruegeria marisflavi. The sequence goes on along the minus strand of NZ_JAOVQN010000030.1, from coordinate 19,601 downwards.
TGTTCCGCACGATGAGGGCGGCGCTGCCTGGGATGCTGGCACGTGGCAACGGGTCCATCATCAACATGTCCTCGGCGGCCTCGTCGATCATCGGGGCACCGAACCGCTTTGTCTATGGCGCCACCAAGGCGGCGGTGATTGGCATGACCAAGGCTGTGGCCAAGGATTACATCACTCAAGGGGTGCGCTGTAACGCGATCTGCCCGGGCACGGTGGAAAGCCCCTCGTTGCACGACCGGCTGCGCGCCACGGGTGACTATGAGGCGGCGATGAAAGCTTTTGTTGCGCGCCAGCCCATGGGCCGGATCGGCAAGGCCGAGGAGATTGCCGCGCTTGCGGTCTATCTCGCCTCGGATGAAAGTGCGTTTACGACGGGGCAGGCGCATATCATCGACGGCGGCTGGGCCGGCTGAACGGGGAGGGGAAAACATGACAAAACGGCGTCTGCGTTCGCAATTCTGGTTCGACAACCCGGACAATCGCGAGATGACCGCGCTCTATCTCGAGCGCTATCTGAACTATGGATTGACGCGGGAGGAGTTGCAGTCGGGCAAGCCGATCATCGCCATCGCGCAAACCGGATCCGATCTGAGCCCCTGCAATCGGCACCATGTGGAACTGTCCAAGCGGGTGCGCGACGGGATCATCTCGGCGGGTGGCACGGTGATCGAGGTGCCGGTGCACCCGATCCAGGAGACTGGCAAGCGGCCGACCGCGATGCTGGATCGCAACCTGGCCTATCTGAGCCTGGTGGAAACGCTGTTCGGCTATCCGCTGGACGGGGTGGTGCTCAACATCGGCTGTGACAAGACCACACCGGCGCTGTTGATGGCGGCGGCGACGGTGAACATTCCGGCCATCGCCTTTTCCGTCGGACCGATGCTGAACGGCTGGTTCAGGGGCGAACGCACCGGGTCGGGCACCATTGTCTGGAAGGCGCGCGAGTTGCTGGCGGCGGGCGAGATCGACGATGCGGGGTTCATGGAGCTGGTAGCCTCTTCGGCGCCTTCGGTGGGGTACTGCAACACGATGGGAACCGCAAGCACGATGAACAGTCTGGCCGAGGCGTTGGGCATGCAACTACCCGGATCAGCTGCAATCCCCGCGCCCTATCGCGAGCGCGGGCAGATGGCCTATGAGACCGGGCGGCGGATCGTCGAGATGGTCCACGAGGACTTGAAACCGTCCGATATCATGACCAGGGCGGCTTTCGAAAACGCAATCGTGGTAAACTCGGCCATTGGCGGGTCGACCAACGCGCCGATTCACCTGAACGGCATCGCCCGGCATTTGGGGGTAGCGCTCGACAATGACGACTGGCAAAGGCTGGGGCACAAGGTACCGCTGCTGGTCAACCTTCAGCCCGCGGGTGAGTACCTGGCCGAGGATTATCACCGAGCGGGCGGTGTGCCGGCGGTGGTGGGTGAATTGCTGGCCGAGGGGATGCTGCCGCATCCCGCTGCCGTAACGGTGAACGGGCGGGGCATCGGCGAGAATTGCGAGGGCCGCCGCAGCGAGAACCCGGCGGTGATCAAATCGGTTGCCCAGCCAATGAAACACGGCGCGGGATTCATCAACCTCAAGGGCAATCTATTCGACAGCGCGATCATGAAGACCAGCGTGATCAGCCCGGAGTTCCAGCAGCGGTATCTGGATAACCCCGACGACCCCAACGCCTTCGAGGGGCGGGCCATCGTATTCGACGGGCCCGAGGATTTTCATGCCCGCATCGACGACGAAGCCCTTGGCATTGACGCCCATTGCATCCTGATCATGCGCGGATCAGGCCCCATCGGATATCCCGGCGGGGCCGAGGTGGTGAACATGCGGCCGCCCTCCTACCTGCTGAAACAGGGGATCCACGCGCTGCCCTGCATCGGCGATGGGCGGCAGTCGGGCACCTCTGGATCTCCCTCGATCCTCAATGCCTCGCCCGAAGCGGCCGAAGGCGGGGGGCTGGCGCTGGTGCGTACCGGCGACATGCTTCGGATCGACCTCAACGCCTGCACCGCCAACATGCTGGTCAGCGACGAGGAACTGGTCGCGCGCCGTGCCGCGCTGCCCGACCATCCCTTTACCCCGCCCAGCCAGTCGCCCTGGCAGGAGATTTTCCGCGAGCGGGTACGACCGTTCTCGGAGGGGATGACATTGCGCGGGGCCGACGCCTATCGCGACATCGGAAACAGCGCGCTGCCGCGCGACAATCACTGAGAAGGACGAGATGACATGAAACTTCTGCGATACGGGGCTGTCGGCGCCGAAAAGCCGGGTCTGCTGGACGCCGACGGAAACATCCGGGACCTGAGCGCGCATGTAGCCGACATCAGTGGTGCGATGCTGGACGATGTGAGCCTGGACCGTCTACGTGCGCTTGATACGAGCAGCCTCCCATTGGTATCTGGAAACCCGCGCCTAGGCGCCTGTGTCACCGGGTTTACCAAGTTCATGTGCATTGGGCTCAACTATTCCGATCACGCCGACGAGATGAACCTGCCATACCCCGAGCATCCTGTCCTTTTCATGAAGGCCAATTCGGCCGTTGTAGGACCGAATGACGATGTGGTGATGCCGCGCGGCTCGACCACGACCGACTGGGAGTGCGAACTGGGCGTGGTGATCGGCAAGGCCGCAAAGTACGTCAGCGAAGAAGATGCGCTGGATCATGTCGCGGGCTATTGCATCTGCAATGATGTGTCCGAGCGGACCTTTCAGAACAAGCTGAGTGGGCAATGGACCAAGGGCAAAAGCTGCGACACCTTCGGGCCTACCGGACCCTGGCTGGTGACCCGTGACGAGATCGCCGATCCGCAGGCGCTGGGCATGTCACTGGAGGTGAACGGCAAACGGATGCAGACCGGCAGTACCGCCACGATGATCTTTACCGTGCGCCAGATCGTTTCGCATCTGAGCCAGCTTTTCACCCTGCATCCGGGTGATGTGATTTCGACCGGGACACCGCCGGGCGTGGGCGGTGGCATGAAGCCGCCGACATTCCTGAAAGCGAGCGACGTGATGGAGTTGCGGATCGACGGCCTGGGTATCCAGCGGCAGGAGGTACGGGCCGATGACTAAACCGCACCTGCTCCAGATCGGCAATGTAACCGAGCGGATGCGCGCCCGGTTCGAGGCCGAGTTCGAGATCACCCGACTATTCGACACCCCCGAGGCCGAGCGCGCGGCGATGCTGGCAGCGCGCGGCGCCGAGTTTGTGGCCGTCGCGACGGACGGGCACTGGGGTGTTCCGCCCTATGTCATGCAGGCACTGCCGAACCTTAAGGTGGTCTCCTCCTATGGCGTCGGCTATGACGCCATCGACGCAACCGGGGCGGCGGCGCGGGGTATTCTCGTTTCGCACACGCCCGATGTGCTGAACGATGAGGTAGCCGATACCGCCATCCTGCTGTGGCTGGCAGTCTACCGGCGGCTGGTGCCGGCCGACCGCTGGGTGCGCAAGGGTGCGTGGGAGGAAAAGGGCGCCTTTCCGTTGACTCGCTCGGTCAAGGGAACAACTGTGGGCATCGTCGGCCTTGGCCGCATCGGGCAGACCATCGCCGACCGGGTACAGGCCTTCGGTGCGAAGGTGGCTTATCACAGCCGTACCCCGAAACCGGTGGACTATCCCTATTTCGACAATCTCGAAGCGATGGCGGCAGAATGCGATGCGCTGATCTGCATCACCCCGGGCGGACCCGGCACGCGCCATATCGTCAATGCGACAGTCCTTTCCGCGTTGGGTCCCGAGGGCGTGCTGATCAATGTCTCGCGCGGCTCGGTCGTGGACGAACCTGCGCTGGTTGCTGCATTGGAAAGCGGTGCGCTGGGCGGGGCGGGGTTGGATGTGTTCGAAGCTGAACCCAAGGTACCCGATGCGCTGAAACGGATGGAGAACGTGGTGCTGACGCCGCATGTCGGCTCGGCCACGGTGGAAACGCGGCAGGCGATGGGCGACCTCACCTGTGACAACCTCTCGCAATTTCTTAAGGATGGCACCGTCGTGACCCCGGTGCCGGAGTGTCGTGGGCTATGAGCCGCATCGTCTCGGTCGAGCCGCGCCTGTTTCATGTACCTTTGGACGAGGTGCTGGTGGACGCCAAGCATGGCGACCACACGCATTTCGAACTGGTAACAGCGACGGTGACGCTTGACGATGGCGCGACCGGCACCGGATATACCTATACTGGCGGCAAGGGCGGTCACGCGATCCATGCGATGATCACCCATGACCTTGCGCCGTTCCTTCGCGGGCAGGCCGCGGAGCCGGTCGAGGCGCTTTATGAGGCGATGCAATGGCATGTGCATTATGTCGCGCGGGGCGGCATCGCCAGCTTCGCGATCTCGGTGGTCGACATCGCCTTTTGGGACCTGCGCGGGAAAACCCTTGGCAAATCACTTGTGAGGATGGCGGGCGGCGCATCAGACCGTTGCCGCGCCTATTGCGGCGGGATCGATCTGGGCTTCGACCAGCCTAAACTGTTGGACAGCATTCGCGGTTACCTTGAAGCCGGGTTCAACGGGGTCAAGATCAAGATCGGGCAACCCACGCTGGACGAGGACCTGAAGCGGATCGCCGCCGTGCGCGCGCTGATTGGCCCGGATATCGCGTTCGCCGTTGATGCCAATTACTCGATGTCCGAGGCGCAGGCGACCGAGGCGGCACAGGCTTTTGCACCGTTCGACCTGCTGTGGTTCGAGGAGCCGATGATCCCCGACGATTATGACGCCTATGGTCGCCTGGCAATGGTCAGTCCGGTCAAGTTGGCGATGGGCGAGAACCTGCACACGATTCACGAGTTCGAATATGCCGTGGATCGGGCTGGGTTGTCGTTCCTGCAACCCGATGCGTCGAATTGCGGCGGTATCACCGGCTGGTTGCAAGTGGCCGCGCTAGCACGCAAGGCGGGCTTGCCGATCTGTTCGCACGGGATGCAGGAACTGCATGTCAGCCTTGTTTCGGCGCAACCGCATGCCGGTCTGATCGAGGTGCATTCCTTTCCGATTGATCGCTACACCAAACGCCCGCTTCGGGTGGAAAACCATATGGCGCTGGCCCCGGACGAACCGGGCATCGGTGTCATCTTCGATTGGGACCGGCTGACCCCGTACCGCGTCGCATGACGTTTTGCAGAGAGGAAAGGTAGCATCCATGATCCCCAACGCAGTCAAACAGGCCTGGTCCGAGGGCCGCCCCACGCTCAACGGCTGGCTTGGCATCGGCAATCCGTTCACCGCCGAGATCATGGCCGCGGCTGGGTTCGACAGCCTGACCATCGACCTGCAACACGGTTTCCTCGACTATTCCGACGCCAAGGCGATGTTGCAGGCGATGCGCGCCAGCGGGGTGACGCCGATTGCGCGCGCGCCATGGCGCGAGCCGGGGATCATCATGAAACTGCTCGATGCCGGGGCCTATGGCATCATCTGCCCGATGGTCAACACCGCCGAAGAGGCGGCCGACCTGGTGGCGATGGTGCGCTACCCGCCGCGCGGCAACCGCAGCTTTGGCCCGACGCGGGTGAGTTTCTCGGCCGGGGCGAACTACCCCGCCGAAGCGAATGACCAGGTGATGGTGTTGGCGATGATCGAAACTGGCGAGGCCTTTGCCAATGTGGATGCGATCTGTGCCACGCCGGGGCTGGACGGTATCTATATCGGTCCGTCCGACCTGACGTTGGGTGTAACGAATGGCCGGTTGCCTGCGGGCGTGGACCGGACCGAGCCCGAGATGATCGAGACGATCAAGGCCATCCAAGCGGCAGCCAAGCGCGCGGGCATCGCGGCAGGGCTGCATTGCGGGACCCCGGCCTATGCGGCGCAGGCGGTTGGCTGGGGATTTGACATGGTAACGATTGCTGCCGACTCGGCGCTGCTGGCGTCGGGCTCGCGCGGAGCCGTTACCGAGGCGCGCGCGTTGTTGGGCAGCGGTGCCGGTGCGGGTTCCGGCGACAAGCCCAGCGGCTACTGACGGAGGCGAATATGGCCAAGCTGAAACGCTTGTTGATCACCGGCGCCGCGGGGGCGTTGGGAACTCAGGCCCGCAGCCATCTGGCGGACCTGGCTGAGGAGATCCGGCTGAGCGACATGGTGCCGGTAGCGGGAGTGAACGGGAACGAGGAGTTCATTCAGTCCGACCTGGGCGATGCCGCCGCCGTGCGGGACTTGGTCGATGGTTGCGACGCGGTAGCCCATTTCGGCGGTGTGAGCACCGAGAAGACGTTCGAACTGATCGAGCGCGGCAATATCCGGGGGGTCTACAACCTCTACGAGGCGGCACGGGTCACGGGAAAACCGCGGATATTCTTTGCCTCGTCCAACCACACGATCGGATTCTACCGCACCGACGAACGGCTTGATGCCTTTACCCCGCCGATGGCGGACGGGCTCTATGGGGCCTCAAAGGTGTATGGCGAGCAACTGGCGCTGGTCTATTGGAAGAAATTCGGCATCGAAACAGCGCGAGTTCGGATCGGATCTTGCTTCCCCAAACCACGCAATCGGCGGATGCTGTCCACCTGGCTCAGCTATCGCGATCTGTTCTCGCTGGTCGAGCGGTGTTTCATCGTGCCGCGGCTTGGCTGTCCGGTGATTTATGGTGTGTCGCAAACACGCTCTGGCTGGTGGGATAACTCCCACGTCGGGTATCTGGGATGGGAGCCGCTGGATACGTCCGAGACTTGGCGGGAAGAGCTGGAAACATCCGAACCGCAGGGGCCGGTCGATGCGCCAGACGCGCTGTATCAGGGCGGCGGGTTCACCGCCGAGCCAATTCACCAGGAATGACGGGTCAGGCCTTGCGCGAAAACGGGTCAGGCGGCGTGTTCAGCCGCAAATGCCGCATGAAGGCGCGGGCAGGGCGGGTCATTGGCCGGGTTTCAGACACCAGGAAATAGCTGCGGTATTCCAGATCCGAGGCAAAGGGCACGAAGGCCAGATCCCCGGCGCGATAATGGTAGATTGGGAAAGGGTTGATCACTGTCAGTCCCACGCCTTCTCTGGCCAAATCGGCTGCGGCGAAAGAGGTCGAGACCTCGGCCACGATGCGTGGCGTGGCGCGGGCCTGGTGCAGCAGACGCTCCATCTGGCCACGTCGCACATGGCGCCGGGTTAGGGCGATCATGTTCTGGCCATGCAGGTCAATGGGCTTGATCTTGTCGCGACCTGCCAGCGGATGATCGGGCGGCATAGCGCAGACTGCGCCCGACACCCGATAGGGCATGGTCTTGACCCCGGCGCGACTCTGCTCGACACCGCTAATGCCCAGGTCAAAGCGGTCGTCCAGAATACCGCGTGTCACCTCGTCCGAGGTGTTGACCTCGAAACTGACGAAAAACGCCGGATTCATGTCCAGGAAACTGCTGATCTGTGCCACCAAGAAACGGTGCGCATATGAGGGCGGGGCGATCAGGCGCAGCGTCTCGCGCACCGGTTCGGTCTGCCCGTCGATCCGGTCGAGCGCCTCGAACAGCGGGTCGAGGCGCAGGTTCAGCCGCACCGCTTCTTGCGTCGGGCGCAGCCGACCCGCCTCGCGTTCGAACAGCGGGCTGCCCAGCCGGTTTTCCAGGCTGGCGATCGAACGGCTGACCGCCGATTGCGACAGGCCCAGCTGATGCGCGGCGCCGGTGGTAGTGCCGGTCTGCATCAGCGCGCGCAGGGCGAAATACTCGGGCAGCGAGTGCCAGGTCTTGGGCTTGGCCATGGGGCGGTCTCAGATTCAGACTAGCTCTATGAGTCTAACTCATGCATTTTTCACTCTGCCATGCAATTTTCTTCTCCTATCATTCGGGCAACCGCCAACGGGGGAGGCTCACCATGCCGGCAACGCATCCGGCGATCATCGACGGGCATAACGATGTCCTGCTCAAGCTCTACCGCGCAGGTGGGTTGGCACAGGCGGGCACGTTCCTGACCGGGCGCGATGGTGCGCTCGACCTGCCCAAGGCGCAGGCGGGTGGCTTTGGCGGCGGCTTCTTTGCGGTCTACGTGCCCTCGCCGATGGATCGCGAGGCCCGCGATGCCGAGATGACCAATGCCACCTATGACCTGCCTCTGCCCGAACCGATCGACTGGGAGGATGCGCTGCCGGTTGTGCTGAGCCAGGCCGCGATCCTGTTCGAGCTGGAACGCCAGGGCGCGCTGTGCGTCTGCCGCAGCGTGGCAGACATGCGCGCTGCGCTGGCGGCGGGCCGGATTGCCGCCATTTTCCACATCGAAGGGGCCGAGGGGATCGACCCCGACCTGCATATGCTGGATGTGCTGCACGCGGCCGGGCTGCGCTCGCTGGGGCCGGTCTGGAGCCGCAACACGATCTTTGGCCATGGGGTGCCGTTCCGTTTTCCCTCGGGGCCTGATATCGGGCCGGGGCTGAGTGATCACGGCATCCGGCTGGTGCGGCGCTGCAATCAGCTGGGCATTCTGATCGACCTGTCGCACATGAATGCGGCAGGGTTCTGGGATGTTGCCCGCCATTCGGACAAACCGCTGGTGGCGACCCATTCCAATGCCCACGCGCTCTGTCCCATCTCGCGCAACCTGACCGATGATCAGCTGCGCGCGATTGCCGAAAGCGACGGGATGGTTGGGTTGAATTTCGCGGTGGCCTTTCTGCGCCAAGACGGGCGCAAGCTGAGCGATGTGCCGGTGGAGACCATGTTGCGCCATCTCGACCACATGATGGGTATCCTGGGCGAGAACCGGGTGGGCCTCGGTTCGGATTACGACGGCGCCATCGTGCCCGAGGCGCTGACCACGGTTGCCGATCTGCCGGTGCTGCGTCAGGCCATGGCCGACCATGGCTATGGCGCGGCGCTGATCGACAAGCTCTGCCGCGACAACTGGCTGCGCGTGCTGGAACGCACCTGGGGCGCATGACCACAGCAAGAATTGACCAAGACCAAGACAACAGGAGAGGAAAAGACAAAATGAATGCTTTGAACCGACTTCTATCGAGTGCCGTGCTGGGTGCGGCGGTCCTGATGACCGCGCCCGCGCCGATGGCGATGGCCGAAACCCCGCCCAACATGCTGGTGATCGCGCACCGGATCGACGATATCACCACGCTGGACCCGGCCGAAAGTTTTGAATTTGCGGGCTCTGACCTCAGCCGCAATGTCTATATGCGGCTGGTGAATTTTGACCCGATGGACTTGAAGGCGGGCTATCAGCCTGAGATCGCCGAAAGCTGGACGGTGAGCGAGGACAAGCGCTCGATCACCTTCACCATCCGCGAGGGGCTGAAATTCCATTCCGGCAACCCTGTCCGGGCCGAGGATGTGGAGTTTTCGCTGCAACGGGCGGTGATCCTGAACAAGACCCCGGCTTTTATCCTGACCCAGTTCGGCTTTACCGCTGAAAACGTGGCAGAGACCATCAAGGCGGATGGCAACACGGTGACCATAACCACCGACAAGCCTTATGCGACTTCGTTTGTGCTGAACTGTCTGACTGCGGTCATTGGTGGCATCGTCGACAAGGAAGTCGTCATGGCCAACGAGCAGGACGGCGATATGGGCAATACCTGGCTCAAGACCAATACCGCCGGGTCGGGCGCCTATTCGCTGGTCAGCTGGAAGCCGAATGAAAGCATCACAATCCAGTCGAACCCCGACTATTACCGTGGCGCCCCGACGATGGAGCGCGTGATCGTGCGCCACGTACAGGAAAGTGCCAGCCAGCGTCTGCTGCTCGAGCGCGGCGATATCGACATCGCCCGCAACCTGAACCCCGAGGATATCGCAGGCGCCCGCAATGCTGAGGGCGTCAAGGTCGAGGAAGAGCTGAAGGGGCGGCTGATGTATGTGTCGCTCAGCCAGAAACACCCCGAACTGTCGAAGCCGCAGGTGCGCCAGGCCTTTAAGTATCTGGTTGATTACGAAGGGATGAAGAACAGTTTCCTCAGTGGTCAGTACACCATTCACCAGAATTTCCTGCCGCAGACCTATCTGGGTGCATCGGACGCCGCGCCGTTCACCTATGATGTGGAAAAGGCCAAGGCGCTGCTGGCCGAGGCGGGCATCCCCGAAGGCATGGAGATCGAGGTCGGCGTGCGCGAGGCGCAGGAGCGGATCGAGATCGCCCAGTCGCTGCAAAACTCGCTGGGACAGGTGGGGATCAAGATGAACATCACCATCGGCACCGCCAAGCAGATCCTCAGCCGTTACCGGGCGCGGGAACTGGATGTCTATCTGGGCGCCTGGGGGCCGGATTATCCCGATCCGCATACCAATGCGGGCACCTTCGCCTATAACCCGGACAACTCCGATGAGGCGCAGGCCACCGGTCTGCTGGCCTGGCGCAACAGCTGGGACACCGGCGGGTTGACCGCAAAGACGGACGCCGCCGTGGTGGAAAATGACCGCGACACGCGCGCCAAGATGTACGAGGAGATCCAGGCCGAATTCCGCGAAACCTCGCCCTTTGTCATCATGTTCCAGCAGATCGAGCAATCGGCGCAGCGGGACAACGTGATGAACTTCTCGACCGGGCAGGCCATCACCTCGGCGTCCTACTGGCAAGTCACCAAGTAAATGGCACTGACGGAAAACAATCGTGAGAGGCGCGTTCGCGCGTCTCTCGCCCCTTGGCTGAAGGGGGTCCTCGTGGCCCTCGGTTCGGTCTCGATCACCATGCTGGGGCTGCTCCTCATCACCTTCATCATCGGTCGGGTGATGCCGATCGACCCGGTGTTGGCGATCGTGGGCGAACGCGCCAGCCAAACCACCTATGATGCGGTCTACGAGCAGCTTGGCCTCGACAAGCCGCTGTTGGTGCAGTTTCTCTTTTACCTCTGGGATGTGCTGCATGGCGATTTCGGCATGTCGCTGCTGAACGCGCGCCCGGTGTCCGAGGATATCGCCCGCGTCTTTCCCGCCACGCTGGAACTGGCCACGCTGGGCACGCTGATCGGCGTGTTGCTGGGCGTGCCGCTGGGCGTCATCGCCGCCGTGCGCCGGGGCAGCTGGATTGACCAGATCGCCCGAGTCGTGGCGTTGGTGGGCTATTCAATGCCTATCTTCTGGCTGGGCCTGATGGGCCTTTTGATCTTTTACGGCGTTCTGGGCTGGGTCGGAGGGCCGGGGCGGCTCGATATCTTCTACCAGGACATCGTGCCGACGCGCACGGGCATGATCCTGATCGACAGTGCCATCGCCGGTGACTGGGGCGTGTTCCGCAACGCCTTTTCCCATATCATCCTGCCCGCAACGCTGCTGGGGTATTACTCGCTAGCCTATATCAGCCGCATGACGCGATCCTTCATGCTGGAACAGATGTCGGCAGAGTATGTCACCACCGCCCGCGTCAAGGGCATGTCCGAACGGCAGGTGATCTGGGGTCACGCGTTCCGCAACATCCGGGTGCAGTTGATCACCGTGATCGCGCTGAGCTATGCCAACCTGCTCGAAGGGTCGGTGCTGACCGAGATCATCTTCAGCTGGCCGGGGATCGGCAGCTATATCACCACCGCGCTCCTCAGCGCCGACATGAACGCCGTGCTGGGCGGAACCGTCGTGGTGGGGCTGATCTTTATCTGTCTCAATCTGTTTTCCGACCTGCTCTACCGGGTCTTCGATCCGAGGTCGAAATGAGCGAAACACTTACTTTGCGGCAATGGCTCTTGACCGACGAGCCGACCTCGCGCCGCCACGCCCGGTTGGCCAGCCTTTACAAGGGCTGGCTGACCCTGCGCGGCAATACCATGGCGATGTTCGGGCTGGGCATTCTGGTGGTGCTGGTGCTGATGGCATTGTTCGCGCCGTTCCTGGCACCACAGGATCCCTATGTGCAGAATCTGGGCAACCGGTTGCAACCGCTGGGTAGCCCCAGCCACCCGTTTGGCACCGATAGTCTGGGCCGCGATATCCTGAGCCGGCTGATCTATGGCAGCCGCATCACCCTTTATATCGTGACGCTGGTCGCGCTGATTGCCCCGCTTGCGGGGCTATTGGTGGGTACCGTCGCTGGCTATGTTGGCGGCTGGGTCGACGTGGTGCTGATGCGGATCACCGATATCTTTCTGGCCTTTCCCCGGCTGGTTCTGGCGCTGGCCTTTGTGGCGGCGCTGGGCGCGGGGATCGAGAATGCAGTGCTGGCGATCTCGCTGACCGCATGGCCGCCCTATGCGCGCATGGCCCGGGCCGAGACGCTGACCATCCGCGCGTCGGACTATATCAGCGCGGTGCGCCTGCAAGGTGCGAGCCCCGTGCGCATCATCACCCGGCATATCTGGCCGCTCTGTATCTCGTCGCTGATCGTGCGAGTGACGCTGGACATGGCGGGCATCATCCTGGCCGCCGCGGGTCTGGGCTTTCTCGGGCTTGGCGCCCAACCGCCCAGCCCGGAATGGGGGGCAATGATCTCGGAAGGGCGCCGGTTCATTCTGGATCACTGGTGGGTGGCCACCATGCCGGGGCTGGCGATCTTTACCGTCAGCCTGGCCTTCAACCTGTTGGGCGACGGGTTGCGCGACGTGCTCGACCCCAAGGAGGGCAGCCAATGAGCCTGCTGGACGTGGAAAACCTGTGGGTCAAGTTCCCCACCCGTCAGGGCGTGGTCGAGGCTGTGCGCGGCATCTCCTTCTCTCTGGGGCGCGAGCGGTTGGGCATCGTGGGCGAAAGCGGCTCGGGGAAGTCGATGACCGGCCGGGCCATCCTGCGCCTGATCCGCCCGCCGGGGATCGTCGAGGCCGACCAGATCGCGCTGGAGGGGCAGAACCTGCTCGACCTGACAGAAAAGGACATGCGCGCGGTGCGGGGCGAACGCATCTCGATGGTGATGCAGGACCCCAAGTTCTCGCTGAACCCGGTGATGCGCGTGGGAGACCAGATCATGGAGGCCTATCTGCTGCACAACAAAGTGGGCAAGGCCGAGGCGCGCAAACGCTCGCTGGAGATGCTGGATGCCGTGTCGATCCGTGACCCCGAACGGGTGATGCGCGCCTATCCGCACGAGATGTCTGGCGGCATGGGTCAGCGCATCATGATCGCGATGATGCTGATCCCCAACCCGCAGATCCTGATCGCGGACGAGCCGACCTCGGCGCTCGATGTGTCCGTGCAGCGGCAGGTTCTGAACATCATGGACGATCTGGTGAAACAGCGCGGTATGGGCCTGATCTTCATCAGTCACGACCTGAACCTGGTGTCCGAATTCTGCGACCGGGTGCTGATCATGTATGCGGGCCGCATCGTCGAGGTTTGCGATGCCGACAAGCTGCATCAGGCGACGCACCCCTATACGCGGGGCCTGTTGAACTCGCTGCCGCGACTGGACCAGCCGCGCGCCAAGCTGGAGGTGCTGAGCCGCGATCCCGCCTGGTCCGAGGCGCCGAGTGTCGGAGGCCGGGCATGAGCATGATTGAGATCGAGGGGCTGAATGTCTGGTTCGGCCATGGCCCCGACCGGGTCGACGCGGTGCGCGGCGCCAGTTTCTCGGTGGCGCGCGGCGAGAGCTTTGGCCTGGTGGGGGAAAGTGGCTCGGGCAAGTCCACCATCCTGCGGGCGATCACCGGGCTGGCGCCGGACTGGTCCGGGCGGGTCAATATCGACGGGCAGGCGCTGGCAGGTGGCAAGCGCGACCGCGCCTTCTTTCGCAAGGTGCAGATGGTGTTTCAGGATCCTTACGCCTCGCTGCATCCGCGCCATTCGGTGGATCAGGTCCTGTCGGAAACGCTGCATCTGCACGGTATCCCCGATATCGACGCCCGGGTCAGACGCCTGTTGGACGATGTGGGGCTGGGCGGGCGGTTCCGCTTTCGTTATCCGCACCAGTTGTCAGGCGGTCAGCGACAGCGGGTGGCGATTGCCCGCGCGCTGGCGGGCGAGCCCGAGATCCTGCTCTTGGACGAGCCGACCTCGGCGCTGGATGTCTCGGTGCAGGCCGAGATCCTGAACCTTCTGACTGATCTTCGTGCGGAACACGGTCTGACTTACCTTATGGTCAGCCACGATCTGCCGGTCATCGGTCACATGTGTGACCGTCTCGCGGTGATGAAGAACGGTGAAATCGTCGAGGTGATGGATGTCGATGCGCTGCGTGCCATGCGTGCGGAACATGAATACACCCGCGACTTGTTGTCAGCTTCAGTCGCCCCGGGGGCACATCCGGTCTGAACGGGCCCGTTAACCCGGCCTTCGAACAGAGCCTCGCTTTCTGAATCTGGCCAACGTGTTCTGGCCAGAACTGGATGGCATTTGCCAGATTTCTCGTTTTGTCCTGCAAGGGACTCACCGCTGGGTACGCTCATGCGGGGCGGGCGGATATCAACGTCAGGTCGAAAATTGAGCCGAAAGTGCGCGCCGATGGTGCACGCCCTTCCTGTCTGGAAAAGAAATATTACCAATTTCGGCAAAAAACACTGAAAAGAATTTGAATGTTTGCGCTCTGTGACTATCGTTGACGGGTCTGCTTCTGGCGGACAGGGCTTGGTTAGAACAAACCGATTGGCCCGGAAATGGGAGGAGAAATGACTGAAAAGATGAATCGCAGAAACTTTCTGCGCGGAACGGCTGTTGCCGGCGCGGGTGTTCTGGCAGCTCCGGCTGTCCATGCACAGGAAGGCGTTACGCTGAAGATGCAGGCCGCATGGGGCGGCGGTATCTTTCTTGAGAACGCGCAATCCTACGTGAACCGCGTGAACGAAATGTCGGGCGGCCGCCTGACCATAGACCTGCTGCCGGTGGACTCGGTCGTCAAGACCAGCCAGATGCAGGATGCCGTGCACCGCGGCGTGCTGGATGCGGCCCATTACGTTCCTGCCTATTGGTACTCCAAGTCCAAGGCGGCCTCGCTGTTCGGAACCGGCCCATGCTTTGGCTGGTCGAGCCAGGAAGTCCTGGGCTGGGTCCACTACGGCGGCGGCATGGAGCTCTTTAACGAGCTGATGGAAAGCCTTGGCCTGAACGTGGTGTCCTTCTTCAACTCGCCGATGCCCGCGCAGCCGCTGGGCTGGTTCAAGCAAGAGATCACGGATGCCAGCCAGATGAAGGGGCTGAAGTATCGCACCGTGGGCCTTGCGGCGGACGTTCTGCTGGAAATGGGCATGTCGGTGGTGCAGCTGCCGGGCGGCGAAATCCAGCCAGCGATGAAATCCGGACTGATCGACGCGGCCGAGTTCAACAACCCGACCTCGGACCGCGACTTCGGCATGCAGGACGTATCCAAGCACTATCACCTGGCCTCGTTCCACCAGAGCCAGGAATTCTTCGAGGTCACGTTCAACAAGAAGAAGTACGAGGCCCTGGCGCCCGAGCTTCAGGCGATCCTCAAATACGCCTCCGAGGCCGAGAACTCGAACTTCTACTGGCACAACACCAAGCGCTATTCGGAAGATCTGGTGAAACTCCAGACCGAGCAGGGCGTGAACGTCTATCGCACCCCCGACAGCGTCATGGCAGAGCAGTTGAAGGCGTGGGATGTGGTGGTCGACCGCATCTCGGGCGAGGACGCGTTCTTTGCCAAGGTGGTGGAGAGCCAAAAGGCCTATGCCAAGACAGTGATGAACTACCTCAACCTGAACCAGCCCGACTACAAACTGGCCTACGGCCATTATTTCGGCTGAACCAAAGGTTCGAACTGACAAGAGCGGCGGCCGCGACAGTGGCCCCGCCCCTTGTGGCGCGATGATGGGGGACAGACCTTGATCAAAACCATCCATGCCATCGAAGGGCTGAGCCAATGGGTTGGCAAGGCCTTCGGGTGGTGCATTCTCATTCTGACGCTTTCGGTGTCTTATGAAGTTTTCGTGCGTTACGTGCTGAATTCGCCGACGGTCTGGGCCTTTGACATGATGGTGCAGATGTACGGGGCGCTGTTCCTGATGTCGGGCGCCTATGCGCTGGCACAGGATACGCATGTGCGCGGCGATGTTCTGTATCGTTTGTTTCCGGTGCGCTGGCAGGCGCGCGTGGATTTCGTGCTGTATATCCTCTTCTTCTTTCCCGGCATGTTCGCGCTGTTCTGGTACGGCTGGGAGATCGCCTCGGACAGCTGGCGGTACAAGGAGGTGAGCTGGAACAGCCCGGCCCGCATCCAGATTTACTTCTTCAAGACCCTGATCCCGGTCGCAGGCGCGCTGCTGATGTTGCAGGGGCTGGCCGAAATGGCCCGCTGCTGGCTGGCCATGCGCAGCGGCGAGTGGCTGCCGCGCATCGACGACGTAAAAGAGACCGAAGACATGCTGATGCACATGCAGGAAGACCACCCCGAGATGTTCCGGGCGCAGGCAGGAGGCCGCGGCAATGAGTGATCCTCAGATCGCAATCGTAATGCTCTGCATGTTCATCGTTCTGGTGCTTCTGGGCTTTCCGATCGCCTTTACGCTGCTCGCAATGGGTGTCGGTTTTGGCTACTACGCCTATTATCATAGTCCTCAGTCGATTTCTGAGATCTTCGACAACAACATCTTCTACCTGCTGAACCAGAACACCTATTCCGTGATGGAGAACGACACGCTGGTCGCCATCCCGTTATTCTTGTTCATGGGATATGTGGTTGAACGCGCCAATATCGTCGACCGGCTGTTCTTTTCCCTCTACATGGCGGCGCGTAACCTGCCGGGATCACTGGCAATTGCGGCGCTACTGACCTGTGCTGTGTTCTCGACCGCCTCGGGCATCGTTGGCGCGGTGGTCACTTTGATGGGTCTCTTGGCCTATCCGGCGATGAACAAGGCCGGCTACAACCAGAGTTTTGCTGCTGGGGTTATTTGCGCGGGCGGAACGTTGGGCATTCTCATACCGCCGTCGATCATGCTCATCGTCTATGCAGCGATAGCCGAACTCTCGCCATTGCGGCTCTATGCAGCGGCAGTGTTTCCGGGGCTGATGCTGGCCGGTCTTTACATCGTCTACGTGATCATCCGGGTCAGCATCAATCCGGCGCTTGCGCCCAAGCCACAGCTGGAAGATGTGCCGCCAAAGCGGGAAATCTACATGAACCTGCTGGTGTCCTTCGTTCCGCTGACTGTTCTGATCTTTCTCGTTCTGGGCTCGATTCTGGGTGGGTTGGCGACGCCGGCCGAAGCAGCCGCGATGGGCGCCTTGGGTGGTCTGGTTCTGGCGATGCTCTACCGGTCTCTGACGTGGGGTAAGGTCAAGGAAAGCGTGTTTCTGACGGCCAAGGCAACCGCAATGGTGTGCTGGCTGTTCGTGGGCTCATGGACTTTCGCATCGGTATTCTCCTATCTCGGTGGGCATGACGTGATCGAGCATTGGGTGGTGGGCATGAACCTGCAACCCTGGCAGTTCCTGGTATTGGCCCAGCTGATCATCTTCCTATTGGGCTGGCCGCTGGAATGGTCGGAAATCCTGATCATCTTCGTGCCGATCTTCCTCCCGATGCTAGATACTTTCGGGGTGAACCCGTATTTCTTCGCGATGCTGGTGGCGTTGAACCTTCAGACCTCGTTCCTGACCCCGCCCATGGCGATGTCGGCCTACTATCTCAAAGGCGTTCTGAAGTCGCAGATCGAGCTGATCCAGATCTTCAAGGGCTTGATGCCCTATCTGGCCATTGTGATCCTATGCATGGTGCTGATGTACCAATTCCCTGGCATTGCGCTCTGGTTCCCGGATTACCTGTTCGGTGTATGGGTCCCCTGATATGCGGATTGATCCGACTTTGATGTCAGCAACGCAAGCGGCAGAGGCTATCAGAACCGGCCGCCTGAGTTCGGAGAACCTCGTGCAAGCTTGTCTGGCGCGGGTAGCCGAGACTGAACCTGTGGTGCAGGCATGGGCGCATCTGGATGGGGACCATGCGCTGGCCCAGGCGCGGGAACTTGATCGGATCAGGCGGGCAGGGCGGGCGACAGGTGTCTTGCACGGGGTGCCAGTTGCCCTCAAGGATATCGTGGATACCGCCGACATGCCCACCCAGCGGGGCAGCGTGATCTTCTCTGGGCGCCAGTCCGGACGCGACGCGCGTCTGGTCGAGCGTCTGCGCGAGGCTGGCGCGGTGATCATGGGCAAGACACGGACCACCGAACTGGCCTATTTGCACCCGACTGTGACGACCAATCCGCATGATCCGTCACGGACACCGGGCGGGTCCTCAAGCGGATCCGCCGCGGCGGTGGCAGCGCGTCACGTGCCGCTTGCGATTGGCACACAGACAGGCGGATCGGTCGTCCGTCCGGCCTCGTTCTGCGGTGTATTCGGCTTCAAGCCGAGCCGCGGGATCATTCCGCGCACGGGCGTCTTCCGCACCTCGATTACACTGGATCAGATCGGCGGCTTTGCCAACACGCTCGAAGACATGGCGCTGCTGGTCGATGCGATTGGGTGCTACGATCAGGACGATCCGGCCAGTTTTGCGCGGCCGCGTCCTGGAAACCTCGCTGGTGCTAGGGCCGCAGTGCCAGTGGACCCTGATATCGCATGGTTCGACATGCCTTATCAGGACCGGTTGGATGCGGATACGCGGGCGGGTCTGGAGGCGGTTCTGGAGGCGTTGGGCGACCGGGTCGAACGTTTCCCGGCCGCGCCGCAACTCGTCGGGCTGACCGATGTCCACAAGGTGATATACGATTACGAGATCGCCGAGAATATGCATGACATTGCGCGCGATCACGGGGGTACGCTGAGCCAAGAAATGCGCGCCGCCCTGGAACGAGGTACCGCGATCAGCCGGGCACAATATGGCGAAGCAATAGAGATCAAGGCATCCGCAGAAGCGTTTTTTGTGGATCACTTCAACGATTTCGATGCCATCCTGGCGCCGTCGGCATCGGGTCAGGCGCTGCCGCTGTCGGCAGGAAACACTGGCGACGCGGTCTATTGCACCATCTGGACACTGGCCGGTCTGCCATGCCTCACCCTGCCGGTGTTGGTAGGTGCGGACGAATTGCCGATTGGGGTGCAACTGATCGGGGCACGGGAACAGGACGACCGCCTGATGAGAACGGCGGCATGGATGCAAGCTGCGCTGACGGGTTCAGCCGCGCGAGAGGAGGTTTGAAATGTCGAAACTGGTCAATTTCATCACGGCCACCATCGGGCTGGGCCTGATGATCACCTTCGTGGTCGGGCTGTCGTACAGCATCTCGACCGGGTTTGCCGGGTTCTGGGGCGGTTTGCCCTTCGCCTTCATCGCAGGCTTCGTGATCCTGCTTGCGCTGTATAATTACTGGGAAGAGGTGTTCGGCAAAAAATAGAACGTTACCTGAGCCAGAACTACTTGGGTTTGACTTATTTGAAATCGCCTGTTCCCTGCGCAGCAGGTTCATACAGACGAATGTTGCACGGATTTACGCTTGGTTCCCAGCATCTATTTTTGTGGCTCCGCCTTCATCTACACGTTCTTGATCCGGTGCGGGGCACTGTCTCCTTCCAGCATTCTGAACACATGGTCGGATTTGCGCGTAAATAGAATAGATTAGCAGCGGTAAGGGAAATTACCTCCAACGTCGAGTGCCATCTACACGGCAGATGCGCGCGCCTCAGTTGAATAGTGGTCCACTTTGTATTCCAATCGACGACCCCAATCGTTCCCGCGGTGGGAGCCTATGGATAACCCAAAACGGATTCATGTGGTTCTAGGGTCTGTTGAGATTCACTTTGAGTTCAGGAGAGCGGCGCAGGCATTGATGATTGCCGTAAAGCTGAGGTCTG